>JAKUSY010000141.1 GCA_022451445.1 Planctomycetota bacterium | reverse complement strand
GTCATCAGCTTCTTCGGCGGAACGTTCGAGGCGATCGAGGTAGGGATGAACTCCCTGGGGTAGGTGTCCGGGACCGGCTGCCAGACATAGAGTCCGGCGACAACCAGGATGGCCAGTCCGCAGAAGCCATGGCAGATTTTTTCAATTTTATCAATCATGCTGAAATGCCCCGGATTTTCCGGGTTCCGATGGCGTCGGGTCTTCTACCTATTAGAGTACCGGTCGAAGCGAACTTCGTTATTAAAGTATCGAAAAAACAGGCCTCACCTCTGCTGTTTTTCCCTGTCTACCTTCATTTTTTCGAGGATGTCACGGGGCAGACCGATCTCTACCACGTGGATATGTCCGGTAATGTCAGGTCCGCTACCCTGGTAGAACCCCGTTTTCGGGGCAGCGAAGGTGATCGTATGGTTCGCTGGAACGCAGTCGCCGAGTATTTCGCCGCTTGTTCCATCAAGCCCGGTGGGGATATCGAGAGAGATGACGCTTTTGCCGCTTGCCGTTGCGGCCTGGACCCAGGTGAGGAGAGGGTCGTTGAGGGCGCGGCTGAGTCCTGTTCCCAGGAGCGCGTCGATTACAGTGGCTGGGTCCTCTCGCCGCAGGATGCGGCGAATCTCATCCTGCCCCGGCCTTACCGGCGGGACCCCCATCTTCTCGATGACGGCCAGGTTTACGCCGGCATCCGAGTTTTCGTCCAGTCCCCCGGGTTCGAAGCAGAGGTATACCTCCACGTCATATCCCGAGTTGAACAGATGCCTCGCGACTACGTAGCCATCGCCGCCGTTGGCGCCGGGGCCGCAGAGGATGATGAACGGGTCCGGAAAATGTTCAGGCTCTTCCCTGCTCAGTCTCGAAATGATCCGGGCGGCTCCCGCGCCCGCGTTTTCCATCAGCGCGATTCCGGGCAGACCGTATTCTTCGCTGGCGATACGATCCCACTGGCGGATGGTCTCAGGGTTTTCAGCTCGCGCTTTTGTCATACGATCCTGTTGAGCCCCTGCGGGGCGCTCCACCTATGATTTGCGCGATGTGAAGACCGGCCGGTAGCGATAGTAGACCTCGAGGGTAAGTATGTTGATCGCGGTGGAATAAACACGTCCGCCGCTTCGGCCGACCCAATTGGGCTCGGGGTCCCAGCTGCCGGCTCTGTGGGCTTCGCGGCTCTGCAGGGGCAGGAGTGTTTGTTGCAGCAGGGTATTCCAGGCTTCCCACGTTTTGCCGCCTATATTGAAGAGGGCGAGTGTGGCCGCATACCAGTAATAGTAGGACTGGTAGGTCAACTCCCAGCGCAGCAAACCCTTCGCTTCGGGAGGGTTCCCCTGGACGAGGTGGCGGATGGCGGCCCTGGCCCTCGAGTCCGAGGAGATTCCTCCGCTGTAGAGATGGGCCAGGAGGACGACGGCTACCATGTTGGCTCCCTTGCGGCCGGCTTCCGGGGCGAGGTTGGCGTAGATTCCGTATCCGCTGGGGGTGAATACGCGGTTGATGAAGTGGCTGATGTTCTGGCGGATTTTCGCGGGGATGGGGATCCCGGCCTTTTCGGCCGCGCGAAGAGCCATGACCTGCCAGCCCGTGATCGAGAGGTCGTTGCGCCCCGTTTTCCTGGACGAGTAATCCCAGCCGCCACCGAGCTGCTGGGAGGCAAAGGAGTATTTGAGCGCACTCTCGAGACTGTCTTTGTAGAAGGGGTCGCGGGTCATGGCGTAGGCCTCGGCTATCGCCAGTGTCGAGAGAGCGTGGTTGTAGAGGTATTTGTCGCCCTGGGGCTCAAAGCTGCCGATCCCGCTCTGGGAATTGATCAGGTTCTGCAGGGCCTTGGTCACGTGTCGCCGGTAGGGGCCTTCCTTATTGGGTGAGTGCCCTGAACCGAGAAAGGCGAGTGTCGCAAGCGCTGCAGCTCCCGTGTCAAACTCCACCAGTCCCTGGCCCTTGCAGGGTCGATGGTGGCGGCAGTGACGCTGGTAGTCCTTCGCATCCCAGCCGCCATCGGAGTCCTGGTGAGCTGCGAGCCATCGAAGTCCCATGTCGCCGGCGTTTGCCGTGCGCCCGTTGCCACCATAGCGCTGCAGCGCGACGAGCTTGGCATCGCGGCCGCGGGAGCCGAGCGCTCCGCTGCCGATTTTCGAGCTTCCAGCGAGGCCCGGCGGGGAGGCGCCGAGGCCAAGCGGCGGGGCTTTCCTGAATTGTCGCAGGCTCCGGGTGTCCGGTTTGCTCCTCTTGGCAGGTTTTTTTTCCTCTACCTTCGCGATCTCCTTGACGGGAGGGGGCTTCCGGACAGGTTTTTTTACGACCTCTTTTGCTTTCTTTTCCGGTTCGTTTTTTTTCTCTACAGGCCTGGGCTTGTCGATCTCGCCAGGTTTTTTCCGCGGCGGCAGCTTCTTTGGAGCGAGACGTATTGAGACGATGAATTCTTTTTGTGGAGGCGGGGTTGGTTTCTCAAAAAGCCGCGTGATGATCAGCAGGCCGATGGTGAGATGGAAGAGTATGGAGATGCCGATGGCCCACAGGTTGGTGAACCGCGGATACCTGCGGCGGAAGGTGATTTGCTGGACCGGTGCCGGATCGGGAAACGCGGTTCGCCTCGTAGAGCGTCTGCGAGAATGCCCGTGAGTCCGCCTGCTCCTTTTCAGGGAGGAGCGAAGGCGAGCGAAAAACTCACGTTCGCGTTCGAAGAGAATTTTGAAACTGCGGAACATCTTCGGAGGGGGAGCTGGTGAATTGCTGTTTGTTGAAAACCAATCCCGAGCAGACTTCTATTGCATTGTAAGCCATATGTTACACCTCTGCCCATATTTACGGATCGGCAACGGCAGGCTCCTCGCGGCGGATGATCCCTGTACATTTCCTGGGCAGGTGGGACGAAATGGACACACTTGTTTGTGACCTTTGCAATCGAGGGCCTGTAATGAGCTGATTGTGCTTCCCATAAACTCCTTAGGTTATACTGGTTAGTAGAAGATTGCCTGAAATACGGGTGGCGGAACGACAATTGCGATATATAGGGTGCGTATCCTTATGGATTGTTCTGAAGGAATTCAGCCAGTCAGAAAACCGCGAGACTGATTGATATCAGGGATGTTTTCCAGGAGTCGGAGTTATTGTTGTGAGAGTCTTTTGCAGCTTCCCGTCTTTCTGAAGAAAAGGGGGTTTTAAAACCCATAGCAGAGAGTTAACATCGCTAATTCGGTATGTGATCCGGTTTTGTGAGCCCTCTAATGTCGCTCGGAAACGGGGTCTTCGGCGCGTACCGGCATATGTTTGAAATAGACATTTCCTTCCTGACTGTTTATGGAAACAGTTGCAGACGATACATCTGACTGTCGCCTGGAATTTGCCTGTTCCACCGGACTGGCGGGTTTTGAATGGGAAGATATTTCGAAGGCCTGGAAGGGATGAGTTTCTCTCAGTCGCTTTCTTAATGGAAAGCCTGAGTTCTTTTTCAGGAATCGGAAACAGCGGTGGAGTTGTGAGTTTATTAGTTAGTAAGAAATGGCAGTTTACTGCCGGCAGGTATCTGAAAAGGAGTCTGGGGTGTCCATGAATCGGAATAGCCTCTTCATCATTGCCCTATTGGGGGCCTCTGTCTTTGTAGGAGGGTGCGATCTCTCCTGGGACCAATCGCGTGCTGGTGGCGGGGATGATTTTTTCAACCCACAAGGGCCGGAACTCGGCGACCTCACAGCCTGTATTCTGCTCAATTACGAGCGAATAGGGGCCGGTAGTGCGGAAGATCCGCTTTGTCCCGGTACCATCATCCGGCTCAACGGCTTCAACTTTTCTGACGAGTTGGATGACCACCAGATTCTCTTTTCCGCCGGGAATGGAGCTATCCAGGGTATGCCACTTGACGTGGTCAACCGCCGAGTGGATCTCGAGAGCTCTACTATAGAGTCTTATCTCGAGGTCATCGTCCCGACAGGGGTGACCAACGGCAACATCGAATTGCTCTGTCACGGCTTATCTGCCGGGGCGGTCGGATTTGACGCCTGCCCGGCCATCTTTGCCGTCACGCTCGGGGCTAATGAAGATGATGAATACGTGGTCTATACGCCGTTGCTGTCCCGTTTCCAGGAGAACAGCAGGGTAAATCTCTACGGGATCAATCTCACTGACGTGAACTACCTTGATCTCGATGATGGTGGCGGCAACAGTGTTCGCGTGCCCTCGAGCACCTTCATTAGAAACCAGAACACCGGCGGTTTCACGCCCGGCAGTGTCTCCTCCGGATACGATTCGTTCTCTTTCGTTCTCAATGACGGGAACAACGGAAACAACAACTTTTCCTTCCCGTTCGCCCTGGCGCGTGAAAACCTGGGAATCGTGGCCAGGAGCAACGCCGGCTTCTCCAACAGGGTAGAGATACCTGTGGCCAATGAGAACCTGATCGAGGTCATCGGGGCGGCTGTCAACGGGATGAGGGGACCCACCGGGATAGCGACCGGACCCGTCCGGATCGATTACACCTGCTACGAGCTGGTGATTGACGCCTCCTACACCATGGAGTTTGAATGGGCCGTTGAAAATAGTCTGGGGGAGCTCGAATGGCAGCCCGCCAAACCGCGAGATGAAGATCCCGACAATGACGGGAAATTCGAGATCACCTGTGGAACCATCCAGCACAAATACCCCGGCCAGCGTCTGCTGCCTTCCGGCGGACTCCAGCGGACCTTTGTCTGGGACGCCCAATGCGACCCTCTCTTCAGGGATCTCAATGAAACGGTCGAGGCGGGCATCACCCCCCAGAGATTCTGGACAGTCCATTTCAGGGTACGTCCCATGCCCGATGCAGGTGATCGCGACTTCAGTAACCACGCCTTCGAGGCGGCGCCGTTTATCTATTATTGGCTCGAGGATCGTCCTGAAGATCCTGTGCCAGCCTGGAGATCCAGCGAGATTGTAGAGTCCTTCGACACCGACACCAACCTGGACACCAACGAGACCGATGCAAGCTGGGGAGCTCCTTACAACCCCGGGCTCCTCGAGGGCAAGACGGATACAAATGATGTTTATCAGTTCGGCCAGGGCCTTGCGCAGGTATACCTCGAGATCCAGCCGACGGAGAATTTCCTCGATCCTGACACGATCACGGGCCAGTACTACGTGATGGATACTGATCGTCTCTCCATCCTCCACATTCTCCTGAGGAACGTCGCCCTCGAAGGCGAACCCGCGGTCATCATCGAGGAGTCCAGCAGCTATCGGCTGACCGATGATGGAACGGTTGATGGAAACCCGGTGGACAACCCCGGTGAAGCGTTCGATGAATTCCACTTCGCCACTTTCAATATCGCGCCCCAGACCAACGTCTTTGTAGAGGGCGACAGGCCGGTCGTGATGCGCTGCTCCGGTGGAGGCAATACAGCCTCCGATACCGATCCGGTCTTTACGGTCATGGGGATTTTCGACCTCAACGGCGGCGCCGGCGCCGATGGCTCTCTTGTGGGAGGCCAGGGCGGCCAGGGAACCGCTGGCGGTGGAGATGGAGGGGATGGTGCCCTGATGCAGCTTGCCAACGATTCGGCTGCGGCCGTTATGCTCTTGTAACCGGCCATGGCCGGCTCCAACGGAGGCGGCAGCGGTGGCTCGACTCCCGCGGCCGTCAATCCCGACGCGGCGCGCAACTCGACCTTTGCCGGAGCCCCGGGCGGCGGTGGAGGGCATCGTGAGCGTGGCGGGGACGGTGATTATGGAACTACCAACATAGCTAACTTTGTCACGCCCCGGGTTGGCAGGGGCGGCGTGGTGCGCGGCAATGCCCTGCTCACGCCCCTGACCTCGGGTGCCGGCGGCGGCGGTGGGGGAGCCAGTCTTTCCCGCGTTTCGATGGGCGCGGTATTCGCCGCGACCGGCGGCGGCGGCGGTGGAGGAGGGGGCGGCTCCTTTCGATTGACGGCGCGCGGCAGCGTGGTCGTTATAGGTTCTGTCCAGGCCAACGGTGGCCTCGGCGGCTCCGGCAGGGTTCCTCCGGGAGAGGCTCCCGCCGGGACGACGAATGGCGGCGCTGGCGGCGGCGGCAGTGGAGGAGCTATTCACATGCGTGCCACCGGGTCGGTAGATCTCACCAGCTGCGCCAGCCTGCAGGTCCAGGGTGGAGAGGCGGGAAGCGGCGGTCCCTCCAACGGGCAGAACCGCACCGGGGGAGCGGGAGAGGGAGGCGACGGCTTTATTCGTCTCGAGAGCGGGGTCGGTGGGACCCCCTTCTGTATGACGCTGCAGGCGTCTACCCGTCTCACCTCGACCTTGAGCGGCTCCAATAATCGCAACCAGACAATTCGCGTGCAGTCTACACAGGCCTTCCCGTCCTCCGGGTTCGTGAAGATCGAAGAAGAGGTCATCGGCTACGGCGGCAAGACCGCCAATACCTTCACCGGTCTCAGCCGAGCTGTGGAGGGAACGAGGACTTCTCACTCCAGTAATACCGAGGTCTTTATCTATCCGAGCACCATCGAGCCGGCCAGCGATCCTGCCGTCCTGATGAACGGAGGATTTATCGAGGCTCCCGAGGAGCCCACCTTCGGCCGGGGAAGAGATGGAGTCGTTCACCTTCGCTTTATTCAGAGCCTGGATCCCGATACCGGCGAAATCATGATAGATGAGGCGACCGGCCGTCCTGTCTCGGTCTGGGCCTTCGACACGGAGACCAGCACCCTGCGTTCACCGCTCGGGAATGTCGTCAAGGAGACTCGTGAGTCGGATCTCAACCCCGGCTTCCTGGACCTCTCGGCGCTCATCATCGATGAAGATGTCGTCCTGAGAGCGACCGGCCCCAACCCGCTCACCATCTCCGTGAAAGACTACGCCGAGATTGCCGGTTCGATCGATGCCTCCGGCGGCATCGGCGGAGCGATTCGCTTTACCGAGGGCGGGGAAACGCCCCTGTCCGGACGGGGAGGCGTTCCCGGCGCCGGTGGAGGCTCCGGCGGAACGGGCGGCATGGTTACGCACCGCGATGGGAACCCCCAGAATCGCACTGCGGCCAATACCGAGGTGACTCGCGGGCAGGCCTCCGGTCTCCCTAACTTTATAGTGAACATCAACAGGCTTCCCCCGTTTGCGCGGCCGGGAATCCCGAACATCGATGGTTCGACCGGCGGCGCGAGCTTGGTCGGGCGCACCTGTGGATTCGATTGTTTCGAGTCCGGCGGCGGCGGCGGCGGCGGCGGTAATCTGAGGGCGGGTGGAGATGGTGAGGTCAAGCTCCTGCCGGGCAACGGAGCCCTCGAGGGCCAACTTGCCGGCCAGGGCGGAGACCTGGTCAACTTCACGAACCAGCGCCTTTCGCTTCCCGGACAGCCGGTCGGGCTGGCCCTGGTGGGTGGTACCGGCGGCGGCGGTGGGGGAGCCAGCGCCAACATCAGCCGTGCGTACCGCAACGAAAGTATCCTCGGCAATTATCCTTTCAAGGGAGAGGCGCTCTACGCTCCCGGTACCGGCGGCGGCGGCGGTGGTGGAATTATCCATATTGTTGCCCAGGACATGTACCTGCGCTCGAGCGCGCGTCTCATCTCCCGCGGTGGAGATGCCTACCAGTCGATCGACCTCGCC
>JAKUSY010000140.1 GCA_022451445.1 Planctomycetota bacterium | reverse complement strand
ATAGGTCGAGAGCCTCGAGCCATTGGTGAGATTGTAGATGTAGACCTCCTCGTGCTCGAGGATGTCAGCGGCCTCGAGCAGCTCGGCATCCACCTTCGTGGCGCTGCGAACGATGAGCGCGTCCGCCTTCCCTACGGCCTCCAGTTTTTCAGGAATCGAAAGCCCCGGCCGGTTGTCGACCTCCAGGTTGTCGGCGACGGCAAGGAATTCGAGCGCATCCTCACTGATCTCGTCGGCGATGAATAATACCTTGCTCACGTCCCTGTCCTTGTCCTGCTTCCTGCAGCCAGCCACCGCGGCCGCTGGCGCGTTAGATTTTCCCGAAAGCCATCGTAACGTTGTGGCCGCCAAATCCGAACGAGTTCGTGATAAGGTTGTCGATGGTGGCCTCCCTGGGCTCGTTGGGAACGTAGTCGAGATCGCACTCGGGGTCGGGGGTCTGGTAATTGATCGTTGGCGGCGCCACCTGGTGACTCAGGGCCAGGCAACAGGCCACGCTCTCCACCGCTCCCGAAGCTCCCAGGAGGTGGCCGACCTGCGACTTGGTGGAGCTCACCATGAGCTTATCGGCGTGCTCGCCAAAGACTGTCCGGATCGCCCTGGTTTCCATCACGTCATTCAGTGGTGTCGAGGTCCCGTGGGCGTTGACGTACTGTACCTCGTCCGGGTTCCTGCCGGCTTCAGCCAGGGCCATGCTCATCGCCCTGGCGGCATTGGTACCCTCCGGCACCGGCGCGGAGATGTGGTGGCCGTCGTCGGTCATGCCCAGGCCGAGGACCTCGCAGTAGATCCGGGCTCCACGCGTCCGGGCATGCTCCAGCTCCTCCAGGACCAGGGCGCCGCCGCCCTCGCCCATCAGGAATCCATCACGGTCCAGAGTAAAAGGCCGCGAGGCCGTCGCGGGATCATCGTTGCGGGTCGAGAGAGCCCGCAGGGAACAAAACCCGCCGAGGCTGAGGGGGGTGATCGCCGCCTCGGAGCCACCCGTGATCATGATGTCCGACTCCCCGTATTTGATGCTCCTGAACGCGAGGCCGATCGCATGCTGCGCGGAAGCGCAGGCCGAGGCAACCGCGAAATTGACGCCCTCGATCGAGAATCGAATGGCGATCTGTCCGCAGGCGGCGTTGAGCATGAGCTTGGGTATGAAGAAAGGGCTGATCCGCCGCGGCCCCCTGTCGAGATAGAGCAGATGGGTGGCCTCGATCTCCATGAGGCCACCGATCCCGGAGGCCCAGATACAGCCGGCCCTCGAGACATCTTCCTTTTCGAAATCGAGACCGCTGTCCGCCACGGACTCATCGGCCGCAGCCAGGGCAAATTGGGTAAAACGGTCGAGGGTGCGGGCGGCCTTGGCCCCCAGGTATTCCGCGGCATCGAAGTCCTTCACCTCCGCCCCGATGTGTACCGAGAAGGCTTCGGTGTCAAAGGCCTCGATGACATTGGCTCCACTGTGGCCATCCAGCAGGCCTTGCCAGTATCTGGAGACTCCAGTTCCGATGGGAGTCAGAGCTCCCAACCCGGTAACGACAACACGACGACTCATGGCTCTAAATTAATCTCCGGCCGCGAAAAAAAGATGCCCCCGGTAAAGGGAGCCCAAAAAGAATCCAAACAGGGATTCACCCACGATCCCCATACATCGGACCGCAATACGACTCACGCTTCATTTCCGGGCATTCCGACGAATCAAAGGGCGTTTTCACTCCGCCGGAGGCACGGGGGGAGCCTCTTCGGCATCTCCACCGGCATCTCCACCGTCGTCTCCGCCGGCATCTCCGCCGGCATCTCCACCGTCGTCTCCGCCGGCATCTCCACCGCCGACCTTCGACTCGATGTAGGTGACGGCCTCACCGACCGTGCGAATACTCTCTGCATCTTCGTCGGGGATCGTCATATCGAAAGCTTCTTCGAATTCCATCACCAGCTCGACGATATCGAGGGAGTCAGCTCCCAGGTCGTTAATGAAACTGCTCTCGGCCTTCACTGTGTCTACGTTGACTGAGAGTCTCTCAACGACGATCTCTACTACCTTTGCATTGATATCGGACACTATATCTCTCTCCAAAAAAAAACCCGGCGGGAAAATGCCGTCGCCTTGGACACGGTCCTCAGCAACCGATGGCAAGCCCGCCATCGACTCGAATAACTTCTCCAGTAATATAACTTGCCCCGGGCCCGCACAGGAAGGCTACCAGTGCAGAAATTTCTTCGGGTTTTCCGATCCTGGCAAGCGGAATGCCCTCGCTCACGGCCTCCCGGGCCGCCTCGGGCATGGCCGCCGTCATATCGGTCTCTATGAAACCGGGCGCCACGGCATTTACGAGCACACCTCGAGAGGCCATCTCTCGCGCCAGGGAATAGGTCAGGCTGATGATGCCGCCCTTGCTGGCTGCGTAATTGACCTGGCCCGCGTTGCCAAGCAGCCCCACGACACTCGTAATGTTGACGATCCGCCCGGCCCTCTGCCTCAGCATCTGACGGGCAGCCAGCCTGCAGGTATTGAATACCCCCGTCAGATTGGCGGCCAGAACATCATCCCATTCTTCCTTCTTCATCCGCATCACCAGGTTATCCCGGGTGATACCGGCGTTGTTGATGAGAAAATCTATCTTCTCGAACTTTTCAACCGTCCTGTCCATCAGCTCGCTGACGCTGTCCCAGCTCGACACATCACAGCCCACAGGCAGGAAGCGGCCATCGGGATATTCCTCCGCCAGGGCGGCGCTCGCGGCCTCGACGCCATCAACCCCACGGGCGCCCAGGACCAGGTCCGCGCCCTCGGATGCGAGCCTCGAAGCGATAGCGCGGCCGATGCCCCGCGACGCGCCGGTCACCACCGCTACCTGCCCCTTCAGGGGCATTAAGGAATCACTCATCGATTCGTTTTCCAGAAAATATCAACAACACTGAACGGACCCTATCCTATACAGCAACAGCCTGCAGGTTGTCCAGAGACTCGAGGGTGCCAATAGACTCCACAACAGCATCTCGATCAATCTTTCGTACGTGCCCTCGCAATACCTTTCCAGGCCCCACCTCCAGCGCCGTCGAGCAGCCCAGGTCCAGCACACCGCGCACGCACTGCTCCCACCTGACCGGGTTCTCGATCTGGCGAAGCAGGCCCTCCCGGATCTCCTCGGGATCTTCAACCCTGGCGCCTGAATAATTGGCAAAGAAAGGCAGGCGCGGCGGTGAGATGGTGAGCTCATCCAGCCAGGGCTGGAGCTTCCTGGTAGCTGATTCCATCAGGACCGAGTGATAGGCTCCGGCCACGCGCAGGGCGACCACCTTCCTGGCCCCGGCCTCCTCCAGCCTCCGTGAGCACTCCTCAACGCCCGCGCCGGAGCCCGAGATCACTGTCTCGGCCGGTGAGTTATAGTTGGCGACCCCCGCCTCGCAGCCATCTTCGCGAGCTGCGGCGACCACGGCCTCGATCTCGTCGACCGGCATCCCGACCACGGCCGCCATCGCACCATCGCTCTGATCGCAGGCCTCCTGCATGAATTCACCCCTCTTACCCACCACCTCGAGGGCGTCTTCAAACTCGAGCGCCCCGGCAAAGACGAGGGCGGAATACTCTCCGAGGCTCAGGCCCGAGGCGGCCGAGGCGGCGAGGCTCCGCCCGAATCCTCCCGCGAGGCCGCGGCGCTCGGCCAGGGCTTCGAGAACCGCCATCGAGTGGAGAAAAATCGCCGGCTGGCTGAGGCGGGTGGCATTGAGCTCCTCGGCGGGACCCTCGGAGCAGATCGAGAGGATATCAAAGCCGAGAATCTCTCCTCCCCGGCGGAAAACATCCCGCGCACGCTCGGACGCGGCGCACAAATCCGCGGCCATACCCACCGCCTGCGCTCCCTGCCCGGGGAAAAGGCAGGCGAATTTGGGATTGTCGTCCTCAGCCCTCATGTCCGTTTCCTGCTATCTGTTGAATTGCCACCGCCGGACGACCTGGACAATGAAAAGTGTACCCGCCTACCAGCGAACCAGGTTATAGCCCCAGGTGAGACCGGCTCCGAAGGCCACCAGCAGGATCAGGCTCCCGCTCTGGACGCGTCCCTCCTCGACCGCCTCGTGCAGGGCCATTGGAACAGAGGCCGCCGAGGTGTTTCCGTAGCGCTCGAGGTTGAGATAGATCTTGTCTTTGGGAAGGTCGATCTTGCGCAGGACACTGTCGATGATGCGCGAGTTCACCTGGTGGGGAATCACCAGGTCAAGGTCGTCGATGGAGATTCCATTGCGTTCGAGAGCCGTCTCGATGAGCGTCTGCATGCTCTTGGTGGCGAACTTGAACACATCGTTGCCCTGCATGGAGAGGAAATGAAGCTTCTCATCGACGGTGGCGTGGGTGGAGGGCCGCCGGGCGCCTCCCCCCTCCATGATGATGAGCTCCGTGCCCGCGCCGTCAGCGCGCAGGTAGTGGTCAAGAGTTCTCGCCTCACTTCCCTCCTCAGCCCTCGAAAGCACCGCCGCGCCGGCGCCATCCCCGAAGAGAATACAGGTGTTCCGCTCGGTGTAATCTATAAACCGCGACAACGTCTCGGCACCGATCACCAGCACATTGCGATGCAGCCCTGTTCGGACCAGGCTCGAGCCCACGGTAATTCCATAGACGAAGCCCGTGCAGGCCGCGCTGAGATCGAAAGCGCAGGCGTTGACGGCCCCCAGCAGATGTTGCACATAGCAGGCTCCGGCGGGGCAATAGGTGTCCGGCGTCAGGGTGGCGAGGATGATGGCGTCGAGGTCCCCGGGCTCCAACCCGGCATTGTTGAGCGCCATGCGGGCCGCCTCCAGGCCGAGATCGCTGGTAGACTCGTTCTCGGCCGCTATCCGGCGTTCGCGAATCCCCGTACGCTTTACGATCCACTCGTCGCTGGTCTCGACCATCCGCTCGAGATCCGCATTGGTAAGAACCTTCTCGGGTACGTATCGTCCCGTACCGGCCACACGACATTCATACATCATTTCTACCTCGAATCGGCTCCCCTTCAGTCCACCACGGTCTCTTCGGTCCCGGCATTCCACGCCGACACGGACTGCTTCGAAAATGCCCGTAGATTCTGCACGATCAGGCCGTTGATGTCGACCTCCGCCATTTTATTCGCGGTCCGGATCGCGTTGCTGATAGCCTTCGCGCCGCTGCGGCCGTGAGAGATGATGACTGTTCCATCCACGCCAAGCAGCGGAGCGCCACCGGACTCGGCGTAATCGATTTTGCTTCCGAGATCGGCAAGAGAAGACTGGACCAGCTTCTCCAGATCCGGAGCCAACGCGCCGTCCGCCGAGCCGCTGATGCGGGTGGCGCCGGAGATGACCTCCTCGGCTCCCTCTTTAAAAATCCGGAAGAGACGCTCGGCAAGTCCCTCCGCCATCTTGAGGACGATGTTGCCGGTGAAACCATCGCATACCGCCACATCGCACCTGCCCCGGAACAATTCCCCGGCCTCTACATTGCCCTGGAAATTCAAGCCGCTGGAGGCGAAGAGATCGTGCGTCTGTTTAGCCAGGCGATTGCCCTTGGCGCCCTCCTCTCCGATATTGAGAAGCCCCACAGATGGATTCTCCACCCCATGAATCCGAGAGGCGTAGAGGCTCGCCATGACACCGTATTGCGCCAGGTGCTCAGGCCGGGCCTCTACATTGGCGCCAACATCCATGAGGATCAGCGGCTTCTCCCCGACCTTCAGCTCCACGGCTATTCCCGCCTTCCTGGCCTCGGGCAGGGTACGCAGCAGGAGGGAAGCCGCCGCCACACAGGCACCTGTATTTCCGGCGCTGACGAAGGCGGAGGCCTCGCCGTCCCGGACCCTCTTCAGGCCCACGACAATCGAGGAGTCCTTCTTGTTCCTGACGGCCTCTACGGGACCCTCCCCCATACCGACCACCTCGGAGGCGGGAACAACCGTGATGGACTCACCCTTGAAGCCGGCGGCCTCGAACTCGCTGTGGATGTCGCTCTCTGAGCCGACCAGCTCCAGCCGCAGCCCTTCCATCTCTTCAACGGCCCTGATAGCTCCGCGAACCACCTCGGCGGGAGCGCGGTCACCGCCCATGGCGTCAACCGCAATCGGACCGCTCAAGCGAGGAAGTCCTCCGCCGCGATGACTTCCTTACCCCGGTAATACCCGCATTCAGGACAAATTCGATGCCGAGGCTTCATGGTGCTGCAATTGCTGCATTTCACCAGGGAAGCCGGTATGAGCCTGTGATGCGAGCGCCGCATCCCCTTTTTAGATTTGGATGTGCGTCTCTTTGGGACTGCCATAATTCCACCGCGAATAATAGGTCGTTAACTGTCTGAAAATGAAGCGCTTAGGTGCTATCGCAACCCACGCTCCAGATAGAATCGAGCCATTTTAGGTTCGACTCGAACCGATGTCAAGCTATGGCCATGGACCGAAAAGAAAACAGCCCTAGGATCCCGGTCCCTGCTCGACACGGCTCTCCATGGCCTCCAGGGCCGCCCTGGCGCCTTCCGGGTTCGTTCCCCCTGCCTGCACCATCTCCGGACGGCCGCCGCCTCGGGCCTCGATATGTTCCGCTCCAGCCTGGAAAATATCACCCGCCTTCCAGCCCTCCTTCGTCAGCGAAGGAGTGACGGCCACGAGCGCCTGGACCTTTCCTTCACCCGGCGCCAGCAGAACGGCGATGACCTTGTCGGACTCCTTCTTGACCCGGTCAAAACAATCCCGCAGCCCCTTTCCATCGAGACCCGCGAAGATTCCGGAGGCGAAGAGAAGATCTCCTATCTTTTTCTTATCGAGCTCACCGCCGGCCGCCGGAGCAGGCGCCGCCCCCCTGGTCTTCAGCTCCCTGTTCTCCTCGAGCAGGCGGGAGATCCTCTCCCCCACCAGGTCGGAAGAAACCTTCAGCAGCTTCGACAGGTCATCGACGAGCCGGACCCTGCCATCGAACCAGGCCTCGGCATCCCTGGCTGTCAGGGCCTCGACGCGACGCACCCCGGCCGACACGGATCCCTCGCTGGTGAGTGTGAAAAATCCGATGTCGCCTGTGCGTTCGACATGCGTTCCGCCGCAGAGCTCGACAGAAAAATCGCCCATGCTCACAACCCGCACTTTATCACCGTACTTCTCTCCAAAGAAGGCCATGGCTCCCTCGGCGATGGCCTCGTCCTTTTCCTTCTCGGAGATCTCGACCGGCACGTTGGCCCGCACCTGCTCATTGACGAGCTCCTGGGCCTGCTGAAGCTCCCGGGCCTCGATACCGCTGAAGTGGGTAACGTCGAATCTCAGCCGCGAGGGACCCACCAGCGAGCCCTTCTGGTGCGCATGCTCTCCTATAACCTCTCTCAGGGCCGCGTGGAGAAGATGGGTGGCGGAGTGGTTGCGTTCGGTCGCCTGCCGGGTGACGCGATCGACCTCGGCCTTGCCGGCGGCCCCGGCGCTGACATCGCCGGCCTCACCATCAAGGAGCCTGCAGAGATGGACCATCCGTCCTCCATCACGCTGCGTGTCCTCTACAGCCAGGCGGAAGTTATCGCCGGAGATCACGCCCCGGTCCCCCACCTGGCCGCCGCTCTCACCATAGAAGGGAGAACGT
>JAKUSY010000014.1 GCA_022451445.1 Planctomycetota bacterium | reverse complement strand
ACCACCACAGCGCCCGCGATCCGGCGCGGTTTCGGAGTCACCTCCAGGAAAGACAATTGGTGGATCACGCCGGTACTGACCTTCCTCGGCCTGTCGACCTTCGTCGGCTACTCAACCTGGGCGGCCTTCCAGGCCTCAGACTACTTCAGCAAAGTCGCCGGAGCTGACTACCTCTCACCGTTTTACTCACCTGTCCTCTTCGATGTTGCGGGACAAAAATCCGGTCATGCCCTCTTCGGCACCCAGCCCTCCTGGTGGCCGGGCTTTCTTCCCTTTTCCCCCGCTTTCCTCATCCTGTGGGCCCCCGCGGGTTTCAGGCTGACCTGCTACTACTACCGCGGCGCCTATTACAAGGCCTTCTGGGCCGACCCGCCGTCCTGCGCCGTCGGTGAACCACGAAAAAAATATCTCGGCGAAAACTCCCTGCCGCTGATCATCCAGAACGTCCATCGCTACTTCCTCTACGTAGCGATCGGCTTCCTCTTCTTCCTGGCCTACGATGCCTACCGGGCCATGTGGTTCACGAACGCGGCTGGTAAAGAGGGCTTCGGCATCGGGTTTGGAACCATCGTCCTGAGCCTCAACGTCGTCTTCCTCGGCGGCTACACGCTCGGCTGTCACTCCCTGCGCCATCTTGTTGGCGGCTTCATGAATCACATCTCCAAGGCTCCTCTGCGCCACAGGTGCTACAGCTGCGTCTCCGGCCTCAACAAGCGCCATATGCTCTGGGCCTGGTGCAGTCTCTTCTGGGTCGGTTTTACCGACGTCTACGTTCGCTTCCTCGCCGACAAGATTGATTTCCGGCTGCTCTGATGGATTCCTACAAAACCTTTGAATACGATGTCCTCGTGATCGGAGCCGGTGGGGCCGGGCTGCGAGCCTCCATCGAAGCATCCGCCGCTGGGATCAGCGTCGGCCTGGTCTGCAAATCGCTGCTGGGCAAGGCCCACACCGTGATGGCCGAGGGCGGCATCGCCGCGGCCCTGTCGAACGTGGACGACCGAGATGACTGGAAGACCCACTTCGCCGACACCATGCGCGGCGGACAATACGTCAACAACTACCGCATGGCCGAGCTCCACGCCCAGGAGGCTCCTGAGCGGGTCCACGAGCTTGAGGCCTGGGGAGCCGTATTTGACCGGACCGGAGACCAGAAGATCCTGCAGCGAAACTTCGGCGGACACAAATACCCCCGCCTCGCTCACGTCGGCGATCGCACGGGCCTGGAGATGATCCGCACCCTCCAGGATCACGGAATCCACCAGGGCATCGACGTGCACATGGAATGCACCATCATCCGCCTGCTCAAGGAAGGCGACCGGGTAACGGCCGCCTTCGGCTACGATCGGGAGAGAGGTAAATTCCGGCTCTTCAAGGCCAGGGCCATCGTGCTGGCCACCGGCGGCTACGGACGCGCCTACAAGATCACCAGCAACAGCTGGGAGTATACCGGGGACGGGCACTCCCTCGCCTACGACGCGGGCGCCGACCTGATCGACATGGAATACCTGCAGTTCCATCCGACCGGCATGGTCTGGCCGCCGAGCGTACGCGGCATCCTTGTCACCGAGGGAGTCCGCGGAGAGGGCGGAGTTCTGCGCAACTCCGAAGGCAACCGCTTCATGTTTGACGACATCCCGGACCTCTATAAAGACCAGACCGCCGACAACCCTGAGGAGGGCTGGATCTACACCCAGGGAGACAAGGAGGCCCGAAGACCGCCGGAGCTGCTCACCCGCGACCACGTCGCCCGCTGCATCATCCGCGAGATCCGGGAAGGCCGCGGCAGCCCTCACGGCGGCGTCTTCCTCGATATCGCCTGGATCAGGGAAAAGCTCCCCAACGCGCCTGAGCATATCAAGCGCAAGCTGCCGAGCATGTACCACCAGTTCAAGGAGTTGGCCAACCTTGACATCACCGAGGAACCCATGGAGGTCGGTCCGACCACTCACTATGCGATGGGCGGAATTCGTGTCGACGGCGACACCCAGATGTCCACAGTGCAGGGCCTGTTCGCCGCCGGAGAATGCGCCGGCGGAATGCACGGTGCCAACCGTCTCGGCGGCAACTCCCTCTCCGACCTGCTGGTCTTTGGTAAGAGAGCCGGTGAATACGCCGCGGAATTCGCCAAAGAGAATGGCGCGACAGGTGTCGATGATTCCGCCATCGCCGATACGATCCAATGGGCGCTGGCCCCAATCGAGCGGCAGGAGGCCGAAGGCTCGGGTGAGAGCCCCTACCAGATCCAATACGATCTCCAGGACACGATGCAGGAGCTTGTCGGCATCGTCCGTACCCAGGAGGAGATGGATCAGGCCGTTGAGAAGATCGCCGCGCTCAAGCAGCGAGCGGACCAGGCCGCGGCCCCCGGGAATCGTGAATTCTATCCGGGCTGGGATACGGCTCTCGATCTGCACAACCTGCTGACCATCAGCGAAGCGGTAGCCCGAGCCGCCGCCCGGCGGCAGGAGAGCCGGGGAGCCCACTTCCGCGAGGACTACCCGGACAAGGATGAAGAATGGGGCAAGACCTCCCTGGTGGTTAAAAAAGGAGGTGACGGCACGATGGAGGTCAGCAGGGAACCCGTCATGGACATCCCGGCCGAGCTCCAGGCGATCATCGAGGAGAACAGATAATGACCACCGCGACCTTCAAGATCTGGCGGGGAGATGCCGAGGGCGGCGACTTCAAGGACTACGATACGGAGATCACCGAGGGCATGGTGGTCCTGGACGCGGTTCACCAGATCCAGGCCGAGTCGGCCAACGACCTGGCGGTGCGCTGGAACTGCAAGGCCGGAAAATGCGGCTCCTGCTCGGCCGAGGTCAACGGGATGCCGCGCCTCCTGTGCATGACAAGGATGGACACCATCGATATCGACAAGCCCATCAGCATCGAGCCCATCAAGGCCTTCCCCACCATGCGGGACCTGGTGACCGATGTCAGCTGGAACTTCGAGGTCAAAAAGACGATCAAGAAGTTCAACCCGCGCCCGCCGGATGCCGAGGACGGGACCTGGCGGATGGCGCAGGAAGACGTCGACAGGGTGCAGGAATTCCGCAAATGCATCGAGTGCTTCCTCTGCCAGGATGTCTGCCACGTGCTGCGCGACCATCAGAAGACCGAGGAGTTCATCGGACCGCGTTTCCTGGTCTATACCGCGGCGCTCGACATGCATCCCCTCGACACCGAGGACCGGCTCGAAGATCTCAAAGACGCCCACGGCATCGGCTTCTGTAACATCACCAAGTGCTGCACCCACGTCTGCCCCGAGAACATCACGATCACCGACAACGCGATCATCCCCCTCAAGGAACGGGTCGCGGACCGCTTCTACGATCCCCTCAAGAAGCTCTTCCGGCGCCTGTTCGGCAAGAAGAGCTGAGCCTTATTTCCCGGCTGCAGCCAGGCTTGCACAGACCAGTTCCTTGTCGTTACGTGCAAAGATGCATTTCAGCGCAAAGGCCGGATGCGACCAGACCACCTTGCGGCGGCGTACCGGGCGGGTCGGCTCGATAAGCCGGGCCCGGCTCAACTCCTTGTAGCCTCCGGACGAGAGCTTCGCGATGATCAGGTCTCCCTGCTCGTTGGGAATGAAGTAGCGATCTTCATGGCGGATGATGAACGCGTTCCACCAGCGGCCCGCTCCCGTTGCCTTGGTGGTAGCCCAGACTCGTTTACCCGTTGAAGCATCCAGGCAGCGAAGCTCCCCGTAGCTTCCCACTCCGTAGATGTGCCCCCCGTCAAAGACAGGAGTGCACATGATCGAGTGGAGGCCATCGGTATTCTTCGGCAGCTCGCTGTCACTCGACCCTTTCCACAGGAGGCTCGCGGCCGGTTTCTTCGGCTCGAGCCCCATCATGAGCGAGCCGTTGTAAAAAGAGGTGACGAGCAGCCTCCTGGCCCCGGGATCGTAGATCGGCGTGGGGATCGACAGGCCTGATTGGACCTTGAAGGCCTGGCTCCAGTATTCCTTGCCGGTCTCAGGATCGAGAGCCGTGAGCTTCGTCGGCGTCCAGATGATGAGCTGGCGCTTACCACCGGCCTTGAAAATCACCGGAGGGGCATAGCCCGGGTCATCATCTTCCAGTGCTCTCCAGAGCTCTTTGCCAGTGTCCTTATCAAAGGCAACTACGCAGGCTCCCGGCTTTCCCCCGACAAGCATGATCAGTTTCTTACCATCCACCAGGGGCGCGGCACTGAATCCCCAGGTATTGATCTCTGCCTTAAACTCCCGGGCGCACTGCTTCGACCAGAGCACCTTCCCGGTTCCCGAGTCCATGCAGAAGAGATCGCCCATAGCCCCGAGACAATAGACCTTGCCACCGGATACAGCCGGTGTCGTCCTGGGGCCGTATGGATAACTGACCGTGTATTTCGCTGGATAGCTGTGCTTCCAGAGAAGCTTCCCATTCTCTGCATCAAGGCACAGAATCCGCTCGCTGCCGCCGACCTGCCGCTTGCTGAAGGGGTTGGCAGGATTTTCCTCTCCATCGCCGAGAACCCGGTCCATCAGGTAGACCCTCCCCGCGGCAACGGCCGGTCCGGCGTAACCCATCCCCACAGGAGCTCTCCAGAGGAAGGAAAGCTTCTTCGGCAACTCTTTTACGATACCTGTCTCTCTCCAGACCCCATCGCGCTCGACTCCCCTCCACTGGGGCCAGTCATCGGCCACCAGGAGCCCAGCTGCCACCAGGCAGAAGATAAAACCACAGGTGCGAACAATTCCATTCATGAGCCGGGATCTCCTTGGCGGGCTGCGGTAGGTTTTAATCATCCGACAGGGGGGCGTAACGGTAATAGACCTCGAGGCAAAGAATACTGAGCACTGTGGAATAGAGCCTCCCGGCCTGCGCTGCGCGCTTGCCCCGTGGATCCCAGCTTCCGTAGGCGGTTCCATGCTCCCTGCCGACCTGGTTCTCGAGCAGTACATCTGTCAGGCGCTCATTCCAGATCCGCCAGGGCTGGCCGCCCTGCTGGAAAAGGGCGTGGGTGGCGTAGTACCAGTAGTAGAAATTGACCCCGTTCATATCCTTGGCTACGGGCAGGTTCGCCATGAAGTACTTCATGCTGGCATCATCGAATTTCCTGATCTCACCGGCCTTCCTGCCCTTTTTGAGATCGAGCGTATCGGAGAGCATCTTCTGGCAGAAGAAACCCTGGGCGGTCATGGCGTGGGTCGTTCTGCTGCTACCGGGCTGGTAGGCATATTCACCAAACTTCTTCCCCCCCATCCGTGCGTTCTCGAGATACATCGCCGCCCTCGACAGGCAAGCCTTATCGACCTTAAGGCCACCGAGCTTACCGCTCTTAAGCGCCATCATCATCCAGCCAAAGACGCTGGTGTCGGCATCCTGGGATTGGGGGTAAGGATTGTAGCGCCAGCCACCCTTGGAAGGCACCTGGGCCTTGACCGTGAAATCAATTGCGAGCTGAGCCGGCCCCTTGAGGGCGGGATCCCGGGTGAAGGCATAGGCCTCGGTCAGTGCGAAAGCCGCGATGCCATGCATATAGAGGTTGCCGCCGCCGCGCAGATCGCCATCTTTCTTCTGCGCCTTTACCAGCCATTTCAAACCCTTGTCTATTGCCCCGCGATAGGGCCCCTCCTTGAGATGGGATTCGCCGTGCCCGAAGAAGGCGAGAAGCGCCATGGCCGTAGCGACCGTACCCGAGCTGCTGCCCTTGTAGCTATAGCCGCCTCCTTTTGAGTATTTCTTGCCACGCCTTCCGTTCCACTCGAGCCCCTGCAAATCCCGCGGGTTCGGTGAAATAAGATGGTCGGTGTAGTGGTCAAGGGTCCACTTTCCATCAGGACTCTGGTGCTGGGCCAACCAGCGCAGGCCGGCAGCCACAGCCGCCTCAGTGCGAGAGGTACCGCCCCCCTTCATCAGCGCTTCCTCGCGGCGCTCCGCACCCCTCAACTGGTAGATCTTCGGCAGGTAGGCGCTGTCACCGGTCGATTTCGAAACCCTGGCGATACTTTCAAGCTCTGTTCCCTCCGAGGAAATCGCCCCTACGCGCTGAGGCCTGGCAACGGCCTGCTTGGCGGAAGACTTCCCCTGTCCACCCTGGAAGGTCGAGCGCGGCCGGCGCAGGCGGGAGATTCCCGAAAGACGCCCCGCCGACGACAATTTCGGCTTCGTGGTCTTGGCCTTCCTGGCAGTAAGCCGGGAACCGCCATCCAGTTTCGCCGGTTTCGGCGGTGCTTTCGCTATAGCAGCGCCACCAGCCTTCGCAACAGCCCGTTCTTCTACCACCGGAGCGGAGGCCGCATCCGTTTTCGCGCCAGCAGCGACCTCTGGAACAGCCTCGCCCTTTGAGGCGGCAGACACCACCGCCTGCGTCGCCCGCAAGACAGCGGCAGAGCGAACCGTCTTTTCAAGCCCCGTCGCTGCGCCGGCAGCGCTCCGCTGCAGGGCAACCTTGCCCTGCTCAGCAGTCTTACCAACAACCGCCTCGGTGACTTTCGTCCGGGCCAGGCGCGCCGAAGCGACCTTGAGCGCACGGGACTGGGACTCTCCGGAAGCCTCGGGCTGCGGCGCCTCGGTCGTACGCCTGGCGAGCGCAGGAGCTGTACCTGCACCGGTCTCGGCCTTTGATACAGTAGGCTGCTGAATCGATGGAGCATCACTGGAAGCGGCAACGGCCTTGCCTGCGCTTGCTACCTGCAGGCGTCGCGGTGTATCACCGGTCGGAGTTGCCGGACTTGCAGATTCCCCCCTGCTGACCTCCACCACTGCAGAGGCGGCTTTAACAGGTTCTGCGGCTTTTCGTGAACGACTCACCGGGCCAGCCTGTTTCAGCGCAAGAACCTTCTTGCTCACGGACTCCTCAACGGCCTCAGCTAGAACGCTGGCCCGTTTTGCAATCGTCGGTTCTGCCCCGGCGCTCTCACTGCGTTGAGGGGCCTCTTTCGCAACAACTTCTTTTTCAACGGTCCTGGGAGCCTCCGCCCTCCCTACATCCGGTAATTTCGCCTCACTGGAGGAACCGGCAGCCCCGCTGACCGGTTTCGCCTTCTGAACCTCCAGCTCAACAACCTCCTTGGCAACCGTCCTTGAAATCTCGCTGGCCGCCCGGGTTGCCTGCCTGGCAACCTCGAGCGCAGGCGTACCTGTTTCGGGATTGGTCTCGGCAGGAGCCTCGAGTTGTTTCCTGCTGACATCCGGCGCATCGGATTCAGCCGCCACTTTACTGGCAGCACCCGGCGCCTCGGGATTTGCCTGCGGAGAGTCAACCGCAGCGACTGCCTTACCCACTGTAGCTACCGCCGGACGCTGTTCCGATTCGGCCACCTCAACTGGAGGTGCAGCGGGGGAAGCATTAAATTCGACCTCGGGCCTCTCGATGGAAGCCTCTGCGTTCTCCACGGGCCTAGAAACAGGTTGTGCACTTTTAATAGCGAGATTCTCCCTGGCGGACTCCGCAACGGGCTCCGGCCGCTGGAGAGTCTTCGCTTCAACGGAGGGCTGCTCGCTGTTGACAACGGCACGCTCCGGCGCATTCTCAACAGTTGGCGCCTGCTTCTCTACAGGCGGGGAATCAACCTGCTCGACAGGGGAAAGCTCCCTGCGCTGGGTGGTTTCCGGCTGAGCCTCTGAAGGATCAGCCCTGGCCAGCTCAACCGCCGTCTCTGCCCTCTCGACAGGTTTGTTTTCCTGCGGAGTCGACCGGCTCACCTCGCGTGCGACCTCGATCCTCGAGTCCTCTGCCTTTGCCCTCTCCTCTGGAGTCAACTGCCTCGCCGCCAACTCAACCTCTGACTGCGTCGCCTGTTTCTCATTCGGGGTAACATCAGGCGCCTCGATATTCTCTGTCTCCAGCTTCGATGCCTGCAGAACAGGAGCCTGGGTATCAGTTCGCTCCAGCTCCTTCAGCTGGGGAGCCTGGACGGGTTCCCTCTCAGGCAACTCTATTTCCGGCAACTCAACCCGGGCCTGGGAAACCTCCCTCACCCGGAGATCAGAAACCAGCTCCCGCTCCTCCTGGGCAACCTCCTCTGGCCGCTCCAGTTGGCGCTTGATGATTTCCGGGGTGAGCGCTTCCTGCCTCTCCTCGGGAAAGGCCAGGTCTTCCGGAAGGCTTTCGCTGCTTTCGGCCTGGATCGCTTCGCGCTGGAGGACAGTTTCGGAAAATGGCAGAACCTCTGTCTCCGGCCGCTCAATAGCGGGTGCTTCCATGGCGGGACGCTCGAGAGTGGGTTGCGGCCGGGGTGTTTCCCGGGCGGCCAACTGGGCGCTCAGGGCAGGAGCCTCATCCTGCTTCGTCTCGGCGCTGGCCTCTCGGATCTCGAGACTGATGACTTCCTCGGGGATACTCTCGAGGGCAACCTCAAAGGCCTCGTACTCTTCTTCCTGGATCACCTCCAGCAGCAGGCGCTGCACCTTGTTCCGGTTCATCCAGAACCCGGTAAATATATGGAGCAACAATGCAATCAGGAAACATACGGCGAGAACAGTTGGAGAGAGAATGTAGCGCCTGAAGAGCAGGAGAAGGATGCCACATACCAGCAGGGCCAGCAGCAGGCTGAGCAGCCAGGGCGGGGTATTTCGAATGAGCCGGGCAAGCCAGTCAAGAATCCCTGTAAGGCTCAGGTACGGACCATCGCTCTCGGTAACATGGCGAACCTCACGCGAAAGAGTGAAGAGGATGTCGGTCTGGCCGCCTGCATCATCGCGTGAAAAATAGAGCTCATACCCGCGCAGAGCGATGCCGGGGTCCAGCTCATTGGCGGCAGTGTTCACCTGGGGGCCGAGTGATTCGAGCTCAACAAAACCGGTCTCTGCGACCCTCGCGCGGTAGAGGTCGAAATTGTTGGTGCCCTCCCCACCCGGACGATTGCTCGAGAAATAAATGAAATCTCCGAGAGGAGAAAATGCGGGCGTACCATCGGCATAGCCAGGAGTGTTCAGCTCTGTAACGGGGCGCGCCTCGGAGAAAAGGACCGCAGGAGCAGCGGGCTCTTCATCCCTCGGCACAGGACTATCGCCCTGGGCGTCCTGGGGCTCTCCAGGTTGAGCTTCAGCAACAGGCTCTTCCAGCTCTTCCGGAGCCTCAGTCGAGTTCTCTTCTTTCGGCAGTTCCCGGGCCTCGGTATCGTCGCCCGGCTGATCGACAACAGTCTCCTGCACAGGCTCTGGCCGGACTGCAACATAGAGATCCCAGTCAGCAAGACGGAGGTTCGAACGGACCGTGCTCTTCCAGGCAGGAGGGCTCTCCTCTTCCGGGCGCCTGTCACTGACAAAATACAGCGCCCCATCTCCAGGAGCCGGAGCGGGGTTCATCTCGTTCCAGGGGGAGTTGACCCCTGGTCCCAGGTTCCTGGGAAGCGACCAGCCATCAGGGGTCTGCTCGCTGACCCAGATGTCGTAGCCGCCATGCCCTCCATCACGATCAGAATAAAAATAGAGCAGGGATCCATCGGGACTGAAGGCTGCACCCAGTTCACTCGCATCACTGTTGACGGCAGTAAATGGGATGGGGTCCACCCATTGTCCCTTTTCTTTCCTCGCAACCCAGAGATCGGCGTTGCTGCCGGGAAGATCGCGGGTAAAGACCAGGGTCTCTCCGAAAGGCCCTACCCTGGGCTCGTAATCGTGAGAGCCCGGCGTGCTGACTCCACCCTCTACCAGCCTGGGGTCTTCCCAGAGAACCGAGCGCAGGGAGTCCTCTGCCTCCTTTTCAGGAGCCCGTAGATTCTGCCCATCGGTGTAATACCCGATGGTTCGCTCGATGATGAAGGGAAGCAAGAGCAAACACAATGCAAGCGGCAGGTACCAGCGAACTCGGAATTTCACTCGTGCCATATCCCGGCCTTCCTGTCTTAACGAATCTTCGCGTCCATCAATCGAGTTCCACGGTCTTGCTGATCAGGTGCGGCTTGACAATGCCGGCCCGCTCCGCGGCTTCAAGTGCTGCGGCAACGCCACCGTAAATCACCCGCTTGTCGGGGCGAATCTGCACCTTCAGTTTTACCTTTTTCTTTTCAAGCTCTGCCTTGCGTTGGCGGAGCATCCCAACGAGCTGTTCTGCGCTGATCTTTTCACCGAGCACGAAGATAGATCCATCCTGCTTGACGTTGATAATGATGTTGTTGTCCATGTTGCGGCTCAGGCTGCCCGGGTTCCTGTTGCTCGGCAGCAGGACATCCTGCTCACGCTCTCTCTCGGTGAAGGTCGTGGCGGTAAGAAAGAAAATGATCAGCAGGAAGATCATGTCGATCATCGGGGCCATGTTCAGCTGGAGATCTTCTTTCTCTTGCTGCATCTCAATCATTTAGATGCCGCCTTGCTCTTCCTGGCTGGCTTGGCCTTGCCACCGCGGAACTTTTCCACAAAATCCACAACGAGGTTGTCGATGCGGTGGACAAAAGCCTCGACCCTCGACATCATCCAGTAGTGGGTCATCAGGGTTGGAATGGCGACCATCAGGCCGCCGGCAGTGGTGACGAGGGCTTTGTAGATGCCGGGAGCGAGCGCCTGGCCGGAACCGAGACCTGAGCTGGCGACCTCGCGGAAGGCCTGGATCATTCCGGTTACGGTGCCGAGCAGTCCCAGCAGGGGCGCCACGGCAGCAATGACGGCGAAGACCCGGATGTAGCGACGCATCAGGTGGATCTCCCTTTGCGCCGTATTGTTAACTGCCAATTCAATTTCTTCACGCGTCTCGCCGATATGCTCGACCGCGGTGCGAATAACCCGGGCCGCACTGCCCGGATTGGCTTCGCAGAGAGCCTCCACCTCGTCACGGTCAAGCTTGCCCGGCTCCAGTTCCCCAATCTGCCTGGTAAAACCTGCTGGAACGATCCTGCTCGGACGCAGGTAGATCAGGCGCTCACCAAGAAAGGTCAGCCAGAGCAGGCTGCAGATCCCGATCGGGACCATCAACCAGCCGCCGGCAAAAGCGAAGTCGAGGTAGGATTCAGGATGGTCATCTTCGGCTGTCCCGCCATCTCCGCCGGCAGCCGGTTGCTCAGTCGATGCAGGTTCTTTCGCTGCATCCCCGCCTCCGGGTTGTCCACTGTTCTGCTGGGCAAGTACAAGCCCCGTACAGGCCCATGCCAGAAAAAGCAAAACAAGAAGTCTCGCAAAAAGCTGTCTATTCTTGATCTGAATCAATTTCCCCGCCTTGCAATCTCGCCTTGGCAGCTTTTGCCTCTACTGATTCAGGATAGCCCTCGATCAACTCCTGCCACTGTGTCGCGGCGTTCTTGTTGTCACCATCGGCCTGGTAGGCGATCCCCGCCGCCAGAAGCGCCTTGCGGAACCAGTCCCTGTAGGGCCCATCGAAATCGAAGCCGGCAACCACCGAAAGATATTCCCGGGCTGCCTGGCGGTATTTTTTCTGGTCCATACTGCACTCGCCGATCTGGAACTGCGAACGGGCGGCAACGACTGTTCCTGTCCCGTCTACCACCTCCCGAAAGGCCTTGACCGCTCCATCGTAATCGTCCTGGAACTGCAGCGAATACCCGAGCGCGAAAAGCGTCTCGTACTGGAGGTCGCCCTCGGGGAACTCCTCGAGCAGCTTCTGCAGTACCTTCGACGCCTCGGGGTATTCCCGCAGGCGGTTGTAACATTCGCCCAGCCTGAAGAGGCTCTCCTGGTAGAACTCCCCGGCCTTCGGCTTGAGGTCACCGACCAGCAGGTTGTAACGCTCGACGGCTTCACGCTCACCGGAGCTGAGCATCCAGCTCCTGGCTGCCTGGAAGGTGGCTCGCGGTGAAAGTTCACTAGTGCTGTTTTCAGATACCTTGTCAAAAAGAGCACGAGCCTGTTCAAAATCTTCTTCTTCAAAAGCCGCGTACGCCAGCCCGAAGCGGCCACGTTCCAGCAACTCTTTGCCACCAGGAGCTTCTCCACCTGCTGAAGCCTTCTCGATTTCATCAGTCAGTTCGGAAAACCACTTTCGCGCCTCGGGGTAAACCCCCTTGTTAAAGAGGTGCTGGCCGAGTTCCAGCCGGGCCTCCCGGGAATGAACAGAAGCCGGATACTCACTGACCAGGGTTCTGTAAACCGCCTCCATGCGCGAAAGATGCTCATCTGCGGCCTTTGCCTCGGCCGAATCTTCTGCCGGAGGATCACCCTGTTCAGGTGAAAGGATCACGCGCGCAAGAGCTCCGCTGGCCCATCCACGCAGGTAAAGAGCCTCGTCTCTTCCAGCTGTATCAGCCGGTCCATCACAAAGGGGAGCGACTGTCTTGAGCGCCTCCCCGGCATTTGCAGAATCAAGCTGCAGATAGGCAAGCTGGAGACGAACCTCCGATTCGTTGGAACTGTCGGGGAAGCTCTCCAGGTAGGCAGCGAGGGCTCCGAGTGCATCCTCGCCGGCACCACTTTCGAGCAAGGCCATGGCCTGCTGGTAGCCGGCATCTACAGCGAGCTTCCCAACCTCAGCGGGATCGCCTTTGAGTTCTCCAGCACGGCCAACAGCGTCCTCCAGCAGGGGGAGGGCATCTTTGGGGCGCTCCAGCCTTCTGAGAATAACGGAGGCCTGCAAGAGAGCTCGAACGGCGAGTTCCTGGTCTTCGACTCCGGCACCGGCCGCAGCCTGGGTGTAATGCTTCTGCGCCTCCTCCATGTCCTCGAGCTCCACACAGGCCCCCGCCAGCGAAAAGCGAATCCTGGTAACGAGCTTATGGTCAGGATGAAGCGTCAGGAAAGATGTGTAGCTCTCCCGCGCACCCTTCCATTCACCGGCAGCCTGGTAACAGAGCCCCTGGTTGATCCGGGCTGTCGGGATATGCCGTGCAGCCGACTTGCCTGGAACAGCCGCAGCACGTTGGAGATAATCAGCAAAGAGCATCGCGGCCCGCTTTAACCTATTGATCACCGCGGGATTCTCGGGAGCGACCCGGGGAAGCTGGGCCAGGCTGTCAGCGAGGAAAAAAGGCAACTCGATATATTCCTGGGCATCCCCGCCGGAAGCTTCTGGAAGCACCTTGTCGAGGGCTGAAGAAGCCTTCTCGAAATCGTCGCTATAGTAGCTGGAAACGCCGGAGAGATAGCTCAGGCGTAACTTTTCAGCGGGATCCCCGCTCAGTGCGGCAGCCTGCTCGTAATACCCGGCACCCATAGCGCGTTCAGCCGGGTCGAGAACCCCTGCCGGTGCCTGCAGGGCATTCCTTCCGGAAAGCTTGAGGATATCGCCGGTAAAACGCCCGGGGGGAGATTGGTAAGAGTCCCGGTAGGCCTTTGCCGCCACCGCGCACTCCTTGTGGCTGCCGGCATTGAACAATGCCTCTGCATGTTTGAAGAGCGCCTCCTCCTGGAGCCTGGGGAGAGGTTTTCCAATGTCGCCGGTAACCTCTTTGAAGGCAGCGGCCGCGCCTGCAAAAGATTCCTTTCTCTTCGCCTTATCCTCTTCGCTGAAGGCAACCTGGAACTTCGCCTCGGCCCGCCAGTAGACCACCTGGACCAACCTGTTGGCGGCCTTGACATTGGTGAAATCAGCGAGGATCTCATTGCGACAGAAGTCGACAGCATCCTCGAAAACCACGGCTGCTTCCGACGGTACCGGATTCTCCTGCAGCAGGAGAGCCTGGCCCCAGCACAACAGGGCCTGGGGCTTGAAGAGAGCTGCTGATTCAGCATCCGCCCCACCGGAGCTGTAGGCTCCAAGCTTGACGGCGGCGGCTGAATAGGAGCCTCCATTGAAGAGAGAGATCCCCTCGTAATAGACCGCCCTGGGGGCAAACTTGTGCTTGGGATAGTTCTTTGAAAACGCGGCGAATTCCGTCGCGGCATTCGAGAGCAGCGCCGCCCCCCCCGCTCCAGCCGACGAGCTCGATTCAAAAAGGGAGACTGCCCGGTAATAACTTGAATCGGCTGCCTGCGGCGCCTTGGCGGCAATGAGATCAGAATAGTGTTTGTTGGCCTGTTGCCATTCTGAGCGCCGATGGAGAATCCTGGCCAGGAGCCAGGCCGCATCCGCCCACAGGGAACTTTCCATCATGGCCGGCGCTGCCAGGGCGCGAAGACTGGCAAGGGTGGCCTTCTCATCCGGTTTAGTGCCGGCCTTCTCGGCCGCCCGGTCGAGCTGGTAATTCCCCAATCCCAGGAAATACAAGCCCCTGTCGTAACCCGTTACCTCCTGGTACTGCCCGGCACTGGTAAGCAAGAGCCCCAGGACCTGAACCACCTGCTGGTGCTGGCCCGCATTGTAGTGCGCCTCGCCCTGGGAGGTGAACGCCATCAGGTGAGCTGAAAGAGCCGCCGGACGCTGCCCGGCAGCCACTGTCTCGAGAGCCGCCAGGCGAATCGCGGCACATTGCCCATAAGCCTCCGCAGCTTCGCCATATCGTCCCGAAGCCTGGGGAGAAGCCTCGGCAAGGGCCTCGAGGGACCGCCCGAGATAGAAATTGGCATCTCCTGACCAGCGGCTTTCCTTCTGGGCACCCGCTATTTTCAGATCAGCAACTGCCTTTTCATGCTGCTTGAGCCTGTTGTAGCAATAGCCCCTTGCAAAATGCGATTCCAGCGCATCTTCATGCCTGGGATAACGCTTGATGAAATCGCCGAAGGTGGCCGCTGCATCCCGCCAGTTCTTCTGCCTGTAAAGGCGGCTGGCGGTATTGAAAAGAATAGCTGCCTGCCTGCTCTTTTGAGTACTCTTCTTTTGAGTACTCTCCTTGGTGTCTTGGGAGAAAACCTCGGCGGAAGTGAAAAGAACCAGCAGCAAACACAGCATCCTGCACATAGCGAACGCACTGCAGACCTGAAAACTGCAAACAGCCTTCATCCCTTTGAACTCCTTCTATTTACTTCACTTCTCTATTTGAGGGTCTCAACCAAGAAGGAGCTTATTTTTTCACACAATGACATCCAGTTCCAGTCTTTTGGACCAGTGCGGAATCCGGCGGACGGCAGGAATCTCAGCGCGCACCCCTCGGCGCTTGTTTGAAATACACCGATTGGATTAGAATGGGGGCTCCCTTTTCAAAAACAAGGTACCTTCTGAAAGAAACGAGGAAAGAACATGCCTGAGAAAGCAAACCGTCGTGAATTCATGGGGCGTACCGTACTGATCGGGGCAGGACTTGGCCTGGGCTCTCTTGCCGAGCCCCCAAAAACCGAAGCCGCAGCAACTCCTGCTGCAAAAGCACCCCTCTACAAGATCTCCCTGGCCCAGTGGTCCCTCCACCGGACCCACCGCTCAAAGAAGCTCGACAACCTCGACTTCGCCAAGACAGCGAACTCCCTTGGTATTGACGCTGTGGAGTACGTTAACCAGTTCTTCAAGGACAAGGCCAAGGACAAGAAATACCTGGCAGAGATGAAGAAGCGCGCCGCGGGCGAGGGTGTCTACAGCGTCCTGATCATGATTGACGGTGAGGGCGCGCTCGGCGACCCGAAGGACGCGGGCCGTACCGGAGCCATAGAGAGACACAAGAAATGGGTTGAGGCGGCCGCCTATCTCGGCTGTCACTCCATCCGGGTCAATGCCAGCAGCCGCGGCTCCTATGAAGACCAGGTCAAGCTGGCCGCCGATGGCCTGCGCCGACTCACCGAGTTTGCAAAACCATACGGAATCAACGTGATTGTCGAAAATCACGGAGGACTCTCCTCCAACGGCGCCTGGCTCGCCAGCGTCATGAAGACCGTCGACCACCCGGGCTGCGGAACCCTGCCGGATTTCGGCAACTTCCACCTCGGCGGCGGCAAGCAGTACGACCGCTACAAGGGCGTCACCGAGCTCATGCCATTCGCCAAGGCGGTGAGCGCCAAGTCGCATTCCTTCGACGCCACCGGCAACGAGACGAAAACCGACTACATGAAGATGATGAAGATCGTCATCGACGCGGGCTACCACGGCTACGTCGGCATCGAGTGGGAGGGAGGCAAGCCCGGCGAGATGGAGGGCATCAGGCTCACCAAGAAGCTGCTCGAGGCCTGCCGCGACAAGCTCAGCGGAGCCTGAGAGAGGAAAGCCCGGCTTGGCCGAGACACCGAAATATCGTGAGCTGACCCCTGCCAGCCTGGTCGGCGGCATCCTCGTAGGGCTGCTCCTCAACATGGGGATCTGCTTCGCCGGGCTCCAGATCGGCTTCACCATCGTCGGCTCGACGGTGTCGGCGGTCCTCGGCTTCGGGCTCCTGCGCGGGGTGCTCCGCAAGGGCTCCATCCTCGAGGTCAACATCTTTCAGACCGTCGCATCATCGGTCAACACCGTCAACGCGGGGGTAATCTTCACCATCCCGGTCCTCTTCCTGATGGGCCGCCAGGAGGAGATCAACTACTGGGCCCTGGCATTGGCCGTCACCGCAGGCTCCGTTCTCGGGGTGGTGATGATCATCCCCCTGAGAAAGCAGGTCATCGAACTGGAGCGCCTGCGCTTTCCCAGCGCCGTGGCGGTCGCGGCGATTCTCAAGAGCCCCGGGGCGGGAGTCGAGAAAGCCCGGCTGCTTATCCTGGGTATCGTCGTCTCCGCCATTGTCAGCTTTCTTACGATCCGGACGGGCATCGGCTCTGTCGATGTCGGCAAATTCATCGGCCTGCCCGCCGGCATTCACTTCGTCTTCGCCATCAGCCTGCTGAGCTTCGGCGCCGGGTATCTCGCCGGCCGTCCCGGGCTGGCGATCCTCTACGGAACCCTTCTCAATTTCTGGATCCTGATACCGCTCTGCATCGCCTTCGGCTGGGTCCCCGCGAAATTCGCGGGAATCGGCCTGCTGGACCTGGGCTACGACCAGGTAGGAGATTTCATCCACGACTTCCAGCATTTCACATCCCGCCACCTGGGTATCGGCATGATCCTCGGCGGCGCCATCGCCGGAATCGCCATCGCCCTGCCTGCATTGAAAGCGGCCATCTCCAGCCTGAGATCCCCCCCGGACGAGGGCCCCCGCGAAGAGGTCTCACTGGCGACTCTCAACACCGGGATGGCCATCGGCTTCCTGCTGCTGCTGGTGGCAACCAAGTTCTCAGGAGGCGAGCACGTCAGCTGGCCGCAGGCCGTTCTTGCCGCCGCGGTCGGAGGCGTCTGGCTCTGGCTCTCGGGCCTGGTCGTCGCGCAGACCACCGGACGAACCGACTGGTCGCCGCTCTCCGGCCTGGCCCTCCTTGCCACCGTCATCATGATGGCCATTCTCGGTACCGACAACAACGGCATCATCCCGGCAGTCACCGTCGGCGCGGCGATCTGCGTCGCCACCTCGATGTGCGCCGACATGATGGCGGACCTGAAGACGGGCTATCTCATCGGCAGCCGCCCCGCACGGCAGCAGGTCGCCCAGATCGCCACCTGCTGGATCGGCCCGGCCGTTTCCGTGGCGACCGTCCTGCTGCTCTGGAACGCCAACGCCTTCGGGCCGAACCAGGCAGAAGAGCTCTACAAGATCAAGGCAGCCCAGGGGCCGGAGGCACTCGCGGCTTATGAGCAAGCCGGCGGCAGCGAGACGAAGCTCGCCAGGGGGGTTCCCAAACTTGGAGCTCCACAGGCGGCCGCCCTCCAGAGCGCGATCCAGATGGTCCAGGAGGCGACCTCCGGATCCGGCGAATCATCCGATTCCAGCGAAAGCGGCATCATCGACCGCCTGGAGAAGGGCGGCATACCGGTATACAAATACCTCGCCGGAGCCGCCATCGGACTGCTGGTTTCGCTGCTGGTCTCGCCCGGGCTCGGAGTGATGATCGGGCTTTCGCTCTACCTCCCGTTTGAGTACATGATCGTCTTTGGTATCGGCGGCCTGCTGAGCATCTTCATCAGCCGGCAATTCGGCGCCCGGATAGCCGAAGACAAGGGCGTTCCCATCGCCGCGGGACTCATCGTCGGCGATGCCCTCGTCGGCATCATTCACGCCATCTACAAAGTAGCCGCCCTGAGTATAGGGGCTTGAACGGATGACCATCCCAATCAGAATTCTCATCATCACAGGCTTCTGCGCCGCCTCGTTGGGAGCCGCGGGGCTCGGAAAACATGCCGGTGAAGGCTCTCTCAGCAGTGGCACGGCATTGGCCATCCTCGGCTGCGGAGTCCTCGCGCTGATCATGGGCGGAATTCTCCTGAAGCTGGCAAAAAAAACACCGGGTGAAACCGAAGCTGAAGACGCTGGCTCAAAGAGTGCCTTCACTGCCCTGCTTGAAGAAATCCTAAGGGAGATCCATGGGCTGGATGACTCGCGGAATGACCTCTCGGCTGAAGAGCTCACCGAGCGCATAGACACCCTGCTTAAAGAACAGTACTTCGACCTTACCACGCGTCACGAGGAGCTCGCAGCCCTGCTGGGCTTCTCGAAATACGCCGGGATCTGGGATGGGGTAGCCTCAGCCGAGCGTCTCATCTCTCGAGCCTGGAGCATGGCGACCGATGGGCACCTCGATGAGGCCATCGAGGAGCTTCCCCGGGCGAGAGCCCAAATCGATCGTGCCTGTGCAGCGATTGCAGGGCTCGGGACAGCCGCGGATCACCCCGGAGAGACTGGCAAGAAGGAGCCCGGAGCGGAAAGGTGATGTGCTTCAAACCCCCAGCGCAGCGGTGAAGAAGTTCACCAGCTCGTCCTTCCTTTTTCCTTCGATGGCCTGTAAATGCCGCGCGCCGGAGACGAGCAGGAACCTCTTAGGCTCCGGCGCCGCATCAAAGAGCGCCTGGCCGTTTGAAAGCGGCACGACCCCGTCCCTGTCGCCATGAATAACCAGGAGCGGGATTCCCTCCAGCCTGGCGATCGAATCCTCCGGATCGTGGCCGGGGCTGATCAGCAGTTGGACGAGGGGCTTGGTCAACACCGTGCCGCCCACCAACGAATTGGCAACCTGCCGGTAGCTCAGGAACGAGCTGTCGATGGCTAGGGCCCGCACTCCCTCGGTCGAACCCTCGCCAAGCGCCGCCAGGGCGCAGGCGCCGCCGAGGCTCTGGCCGAGCACCAGCAGGCGGCCGGCATCGATATCCTTACGCGCCCGGATGTAATCGAACGCCGCTCTTGAATCGGCGATGGTGCCAGACCGCTCAGG
>JAKUSY010000139.1 GCA_022451445.1 Planctomycetota bacterium | reverse complement strand
GCTTCAATCTTAACGAGCGCCTCACCGAGCCGACAGCTCTCATTCTTGGCGTACTCGATCGCCTTTTCTATCTGAGCGTCGTTGACGACCCCTTTTGCCTTGAGGATCTGACCGACAGCCTTCTTGTTCAAGGATAACTCCTGACTCTTAGCTCAATCGAAATTCACCGCCGGGCCCGGAAATCCGGCGTCCTGACGAAACTTCACTTCTTGTTTGTTTTTATCTGTTTCAAAACCGCGAAGAAACCACCATGACCGTCGCCGGCCCTACGCGCCCGACGACAGAGCGCGGGTGAAACAGGTTCTTCCTCGTTTAAACAGCAGACCCGCCATTGAATCTCTAAGCGGGGCTCCAGCAAAGTAATTTAAAAAGTTTTTACCTCGTGAAATGGCCACCAGCGAACGATGACTTTGCCCTTCAGGCTCTCCCCGGATACGCTGCCGAAACGCCTGGAATCGTGGCTGTCATCACGGTTATCACCGAGGACATAGATTTCGCCCTCCGACACGACCTCATCGATCCCCGCATCGTAGAGGCCATAAACCTTATCCTCGAGATAGCTCTCCGTCAGCAGCTCTCCGTTTATCCTTACTTTTCCTTTTCTGATCCGGATCCGCTCACCCGGAAAAGCGACAACCCTCTTGATAAGGTCCTTGCCGGGCTCGTCCTGTGAAGAAAAAATGACGATATCGCCGCGCCTGAGATTCCCGATACCGCTGAACAGCTTAAACACGACAACGCGCTGGCCATTCTCGAAAGTCGGAGCCATGCTGCGGCCCTTGATCTCATAGGCCTCCACAACATAGGTCTTGGTTGTCATGGCCAGGGCGAACGCCAGGACGACGAGGATCACGATCTCTGCAACCGCGCTCCTGTACACTCTCTCGAATCGGTTTTTCTTCTCCGGCTCGGGAGCGGATCCCATCAGCCCCGCCTCCACGCTGGAATCATCTCCCACTTTCAAAATTGCTGAATTCTCGACCCCATTGCCGGGAGCCCCACTCTCTCTATATCGGGTCTCCGCCGGATCACCTTCAACAGAAGGTTCCGGTTTATCGGCGGGTAGCTCAGCACTGCCTGGGAATTTATTACCGGGGGTCATGCCTGGTGTAACTGCCTTGCTTCATTCAAAAGCCTGGAAATGGCTCCCAGGCTGCCTACAAAGGAAGATCCGCGCATTTCCCTACCTTGGAACAGGCAATTCAAAGTTGAAACGGAGATCTCCGGAAAACCCATTTTACCAGATAGCGTTCCCTGGCCTGCAAAGTATTTACAGGTCGGCGAAAAGGGTCCTCAATAACGGGGCTGGACCGGCCCAGTGCGGCCCGCCCGGCAGACTGTATAAGATCTGGACACCCCCCCGGCGGCCTATTTGCTGATGTCCTCATCCGTATTGTCACGCAAATCGAGAAGAAGCCGGACGACATCATTCTGCTGATCACCCAGGCCGGCCATTAACAATGCCAGCTCGGCGAGGTATTTCAGCAACAGGAACAGGATCCCCCCCACAAGGATCCAGCCGATCAGGACCATGCTGAGGATGACAATCGAGTCGATCTCGCCGACGACCTTGAGATAGATGGTCAGGCCTATGCCGGTCAACGCCAGCATCAGGGCCGCGTAGGCGCCAATCAGGAGAAGATCCGCGAGGTACCTGATTCCCAGGAATCCCGGGCCCGACCTCGGATCATAATTACGAACAGGCTGGGTTCCGGTCTGGAACTTTTCGTAATACGGCATCGCGGCCTTGCTGCCGCGGCTCTTCTTCTCCTGGCGCTCGATCAGTTCGATGCGCCGGCGATCCTCGAGCTGCTGCAGTTTCCTGGCCTCGAATTCCGCGGCCTCCTGCAGGGTCTGCTCCTCGGTCTTGAGAACAAAACGATGATCACACTTGGGGCAATTTATCTTTTTGCCCGCGTAATCCTCGGGCGCGGAAAACAGCTTGCCACAACAGGGACAGGAGGTCTTGAGGGCCAAGGCTAAAATCAGATATCGCCGTCAGGATCGAGATCGTCGCTGCCGGGCTCCTCGACGGAAGCATCTTCCTCTGGAGCGGGCTCCTCCTCCGGGGCTTCAGCATCGGCCGGGGCGGCGCCCGAAGCCTTGCTCTGGATCAGGGCAAGATGGTCTTCAGCGCTCGCGCCGGAACGTCCGAAGGCGATCCAGGAGGCCTGGCGAATGGCGGCATCATTCTCCGCGCAGCCGCTCTTGATTATCAGGAGAATATCGTCGGTGGCTTTCTGGGACGCTGACAGGGCCTTGCCAATGGCAAGCATCGCCGCCTTGCGAACCGTGGCTGAATTGTCCAGGTTGGAAAAGACCTGGGCAACCTGCGCCAGGAGCCCTGTCGCTCTCAGGTTACCGAGGGTCTCCAGGCAGGGGATCCTCACGCTGTCGGGCCTGTTGGTAAGAACCTGGCCGAGCGAAGCGACCGACTGGACTACGGGCATATCCGTCCGCACCGACGAGAGATACGAGAGCGCCTCGGCGGCTTCAGAGGCCAGGCGCGTGGCGAGAGTCTTCGAATCGTCCTTGCCTTCGAAGATCGGCTCAACCACCGCTTTCTGGAGCGCGACCGCGCCGATATTGGCGACGATGACCCAGACCTTCCTCTCATCACTCTCATAGGCTTCCTTGGCTTTTTCCTCACGGCCGGGCTCAACGACCACGACCACCGGCACGTCGACGGTTCTGTAGTCCTTCCTCAGCTCGTTGACAATCGTATTGATGGGTGAGGTGGCGCGCTCGACAGTGGCGTAGCCGATCTCTTCATCCACCAGGACCATGTCCGGAGGTGATTTTCTGAGCGTATGAAGCAACTCTTCGACGTTCGTCTCGTGGAGATAGCTCTCCATGTTGAGCTTGCTGCGCAGGAGCGCATCGAAACGGTTGGCCAGGGGCTTGTTTCCCATTCCCTTGACGACGGTCCGAATCCCGCTCTGGACGACCGCGTTCGAGAGAATCGAGATCACCTGCTCACCGGCATCGAAGCCGGACTCAGGGTTCCAATAGGCCAGCGTAATCGCGGCGGCGACACGCACGAGTCGTGAATTTTCGTCCTCGAGCGCTTCGACAAGAGCCACGGGAACCTCTCCGCGCAGCCCGATCGTATGGGCGGAGCGAATCAGCTTACGCGCGACCTCTCCCCGTCCATCCAGGGCTGCCTGCCTGATAGCGGCATAGAGAACGGGCGCCGGGGCGGACAGCAGACGGTTTCTCACCACCAGGTCGGTATGGCCCTTCTGGCCGGAGAGAACCGCCTTGATGTCTTCAAAACCATCCTGGGCGGAATACCAGGATGCGTTTTCATCGTACTCGACGAGACGAGCCGCATCGGCGCAGAGGTTCAGAACGCGGGCCGCCGTGTAGTTCGGATCGAGCTTGAGTGACTCGAGCAGGCACTGCGTCGCCATCATCTCACTCACCTGGAAACCCACCACCTTGGTTCCAATGACCTGCGTGCCCGAGAGCTCGTAGACCATCGGAGAATACTTCCTGTTGTCGAAAGGATTGCGATAAGGCTTGAGATAGAACTCCCTGGCGGTCTGAAGGAAATAGGCCTTCGCAACGTCGACCGTGCCGGTCCCATCGAGGTCGGCAAGTATGGCGTTCAGGGAGGAGGAGGCCTCGTCACGGACCTCCTTGAGATCATCGGTCTCGGCCAGGGCCTTGAGATACCCGAGTGAATACGGGTGCCTCAGTGACCTGGCGCCCAGCAGGGCGGCAACGTTGGTTCGAATTCTTCCATCGGGGTGCCTGCAGGCGGCCACCAGCGGCGGCAGCGCATCCATCCCGATGCGGGCGATCCAGTTCATCACCAGGGCCCGCACGGCAATCTCTCCATCTCCGAGGTAAGGTATCAGCAGCGGCACGAGATTCCGGCCGAGCTGGTAGGCGTACTGGATCTTGTATCTCAGCTGCTCTTCATTCTCACTCTGAAGAACCGTTTCGACAGCCGTCTTCAAAACCTCGCTGTCTTCACCTCGTTGAGAGATCACCAGGGTGGAGATCCTCAGAAGCTCGACACCGATACCCGCCACACGGGGGTTCTCGCTGCGAACCATGCGGTAGATCTTGGCAACCGAGGCCTTCTCGACAAAATCGGTGACCAGGTCGTTGGTCGGGTTTTCCGCGAAAGCTTTCTCGAATTCCCCGATAGCGCCATCGAGGTCGCCTTCCTGGAACTTGGAGAAGCCCTGTTCCAGCAGACCCCCGGAGCCGGCTTCATCCTGAGCGACGGCACCAGCGAGAGGAACGAGCAGCAGACCGGTGATGAACAGGCTTTTTACAGCCACAAAAACCGTAGGACCCCAAGAGCTCAGCTTCTTACACGACATAGCCGTGAAAACCTTTCTTCTTCTGCCAATGAGATACCGAAGGTCTATGCGAGGAACTTTTCGAAAATCCTCGAAACGAGGCCAGCGGCTCCCGATGTCTGACATACCAATTCAATAGAGAAATATGATCCGGCGACAAACCGTAAGTCCTGACACTTGAAAGTCATAAAAACCAATCATGCAACGACTGGCATTCCAACACCCAACTCGGACTTTACTTCGATTTCGAGGGCCCACTCGGTTGCCCTCGAAGATTTTCTCGGCGAGGTCGCTCAGATCAGAGTTAAGGGTAAAGACTCCGGCTTTTTACCGGAACCTCAACCTAAGATTATAGGCATCCACTTCGGACACTGTCAAGACCGCACAGGCTCAGACCTGCCAACCTAACATTACATATAACAAAAACTTAATTAAACCGTAGCTGGCGACTTAACCAGCACCGGAACGAGACTTCAGACGCCCTCAACCACTGCCATACAAGAGTATACTTCAGCTTGAGAAAGAGCGCCAAGCGGATACAGTCATATGAGGATTCACCTTGCGGAGAGCCTGGAATATATAATTCGGAAATCGCCAGATGACAAAAATCGCTTATTTTCAACCCTTCAGCGGCTGCAGCGGAGATATGACGCTCGGGGCCCTCGCCGATGCGGGACTCGACCTCGAAGAGCTCCGCAGAGCACTCCCCAAGCTCAACCTCGGCGGCTACTCCATAGAAGAGGAGACCGTCCGGCGCGGGGCCTTCCAATGCACCCGGGTCAGGGTCGTGCTCGATGAACCGGGAGGCCCCTCGGGCAGGGTGACGGAAAATGGACATTCCCATGCGCACGCGCACGATCATTCCCATGCGCACTCTCATGCGACTGAAACAAAAGCATCTCCCGGCGAAGCCCACCGCAGCCTGGGCTCCATCATCGAGCTTATCGAATCCAGCGACCTGCCGGCTGGTGTCGTAAAAAACGCGAAAGCCGTTTTTACCCGGCTTGGCGAAGCTGAAGCCCGGGTTCACGGCGTCGATATCGAAGAGGTCCACTTCCACGAAGTCGGGGCGGTCGACTCCATCGTCGATATCGTTGGAAGCTGCCTGGCCCTGGAGCTTCTCGAGATCGATGAGGTCTATTGCGCCCCCATCACCGTGGGCACAGGCTTCGTGGAAGGAGCGCACGGCCGTATGCCCCTGCCCGCGCCGGCCACCGCCGAACTCCTGAGAGGCTTTCCGATCGAGCAGGTCGACAGCGGCGCCGAGCTCACGACGCCAACGGGAGCGGCGCTGTTGACCACCCTGGCCGTGGATTTCGGCCCGATGCCGCCGGTCACCATCTCCTCGACGGGGCTCGGCGCGGGTGACGAACGGCGCGGAGCGACCCCGAACGCGCTGCGGGTCTTCCTGGCCGACAGGATCGAGAAGGAGAACACGGGAAGAGACACTGTTCTCCTGCTGGAGACCAACATCGACGATATGAGCTCGGAGTGGATCGGATACCTCATGGACCGCCTGTTCGAAAATGGAGCCCTTGATGTTTACGTAACCCCGATCCTGATGAAGAAAACCCGGCCGGCTCACAAGCTCTCCATCCTCGGCCCCCTTGACCGGGAACGGGAGCTTGCCGACACCCTCTTTACCGAAAGCACCACGCTCGGGGTGAGAAGAACCGAGATTGAACGGATCGTGCTCGAGAGAGAGACCATGGAGATCGAGACGCCCTGGGGCCCGGTACGAATCAAGATTGCCCGGCGCGGAGACGAGAGGGTCGGAGCCTCCCCTGAATACGAAGATCTCAAGCGCGTCGCCAAAGCGGCGGGACTTCCGATCAAGGAAGTTCACCGACAGGCGCTGGAGCTCTACCATCGCTCGCTAGATTGAAACCGGGCGAACGACTCAGGAAAGCAGCTCGGTCTGGAATTTTCGCAGTTGGCCCTTCAGGCGGAGAATAATCCGTGAGTGAAGCTGGCAGACTCTCGACTCCGAAAGATCGAGGGCCTCACCTATCTCCCGCATGGTCAGCTCTTCGTAGTAGTAGAGAAGGATAATCAGGCGCTCCTTGCGGCTGAGCCCCCGGGTGATGAACTCGGTGACCTCCTTCTTCTTCAGCTCGAGCTCGGGATTGACGCCTTTCTTGTCCTCGAGGAGATCAAGCTTCCGCATCGACTTGGAGCCGTCATCGTCCTTCGTTTCCGTCGTGAGGCTGGTCATGGTGACCGCGCTGGCCTCGCGGGCCATCGCCTCGAATTCCGACAGGCCCATATCGAGGTGGGTGGCCATTTCAATGTCTGATGGCTCCCGGCCGAGCTGGGTCTCGAGGGCGTTCCGGGCACGCTCGAGCTGGTTCGCCTTGCTTCGAACAATTCTCGGCACCCAGTCGAGAGAGCGAAGCTCATCGAGAATGGCTCCGCGAATCCTCGTGGTGCAATAGGTCTCGAACTTGATTCCTCTCTCAGGATCGAATCCCCGCACCGCGTCCATGAGGCCCAGGACCCCGGCGCTCTGGAGATCATCCAAGGGGATACTCTTGGGAAGCTTGGCCAGCAGTCGTTCAGCAATGTACCTCCCCAGGGGAAGATACTTCTCGAGCAGGTGATTGCGGAGGTCCAGGCTCTGAGTACGCTTGTACTTCCTCCACATGGCAAGCACTTCCGGATCAACCTTCTTTCGCATCTGAATCAACCTTCTTCTAACGTGAATCGCTCACGCACAGAATCTTCCATCGATGACAATCGTCACCATCATAGTTTTATCGGGCAGTCCCGGCCGGGACTTTAGGCCCCGAAAGCGAACTGTTTGTCCCGAAGCCTTCCCCGGGCGCGCCCGGGGCATCCACTCAAGTAAATCCATGCCGCCAGAACCGCTCCTCGTGGCGCCCTGAACCATTATTTCGCTCCTCTTCGCATCTCTCACTCTCTCTCCGTAACAACCCTGAGTTAATTAAAGAATTTCAGCTCCCCCCGGCGTTACCGGCCCCAACCACATGGAAAATTTCGGCAAGCTTGCGGATGTCGACGCTGGCAGGGCAATTGGGATATTGCAGAAGGAAGGGTTTCCTGTCGCGCACTGCGCGTTTCACCTTTTCGTCAAACCGCACGCACCCCAAGTCCCTGATGCCCAGGTCGAGGAACCTGAGGCAGATATCCTTTAGCCGCTTACAGACCTTGCTGCCCTCGTCGATGGTAGTCGCCTCATTGCATACCAGGCCGATCTGTCCATGGCCCTTCTCCCTCTCTCCCGTCT
>JAKUSY010000138.1 GCA_022451445.1 Planctomycetota bacterium | reverse complement strand
ACCGGTGTCGGGCTTTACCGCGAGGGGCTCGTCTCTCACCTGATCATGAGTGGTGGGACCGGGAAGAACGGCTACAGTGAACCCCGTCAGATGGCCGCCTGCGCCAGGAAGGTGGGTGGGGTTCCGGCGGCGAGGATCCTGCTCGATGAGGGGGGAGTCAATACCGCCCAGTCGGCTCGGAATTGCGGCCGCATCGCTCGTGAAAACGGATTCCGGGCGCTTCTCACGGTGAGCCAGTATTTTCACTGCGCGCGGGTCAAGATGATCTATGAGCGAAACGGAAGCTACTGTTATACCGTCCCCACCTGTTCCAACGAACAGGTCAAGGCTGCCGGAGCCCTCACCAGGGATACCTTCTTTCTCCTGCGAGAGGCCGTGGCCTTTCCCTTCTATTTCCTCTACTACCGGTGAAAATAGAAGAGAGGGGCGAAGACCAGGGTGGAAATCTTCGCCCCTCCCGTTTAGCTGGTTCTAGTGGCTGGCGCCGCAGGCGCAGTGCTCCGTGAAGACCGTTCTGTAGTAGCCCGGCCGAGTAATGATCTCCCGGTAGAGCGCTCTTCCACAGTGGTTGTAGCCGGCGAAGACAGTGTGGTGGACCGGGGCCACACAGAGCCTGCTCGCCCTGGGGATCCAGAGGTGACGGTGCACTGCCCGGTGTACGCGCTGCGCTCTGTAGGTATGAGGGGCGTAGAGTGTCCGGCGCGCGGGAGCGACCACCACGGCCCTCGAGGGCGCGCAGGTCCTCCTCGACCTGGAGAAGCTGATCCTGAAGTCCGGATTGCCGAAGCTCAGGCCGAACTGGAAGAATCCATCGGCATAGGACGTTGCGGGGGAAAGAAGGCACGCTCCGCCGAGAGCGATCAGGTAGAAGCATTTGAGTTTCATGGCAGTTCCTCCTTGTTCTGAGGTCCCTTGGCTATCTCTCGAGACCATCGAGGTCTCCGTCTTCATGTATTCAGACGGAGCCGGGGAGGAGGTATTCAAAAGAATTTCGGAATCAGAGTCCGAATTGTCCGAAGAGGCAGGACTGCGATTTTTCGCTGCTCCAGCGCACCTGGAGGTCATCGGCCCGGTAGAGGCTCTTCTGCCCCAGGGCCTTCTCGCTCTTGACGTGCAGTGAAAGCGGCCGGCCGGGCTGGGGATCTTTTCCGCAGATCGATTCGCAGACGGTCGAGGCGTGTTCGTGGGTCTCGACCTTGACCTCGAGGTGATTCCTGATCGACAGCTTGAGGGCGTGGTCTTTTTCGCTGAACTGGATCGGAGCTTTCCGGATTCGCGCCAGGTTTTTCAGGTAGCGCGGGGCGAGTTCACGGGCGAGGTCCAGCAGGGCCCTGGCTTTTTCATCAGAGGCTTTTTCGTCGATATAGACTACCGCCCGCATCTTCCCCTCGAGCCGACTTCCGGGAACGCCCTCAGATTCTATGACGGTGACGATTTTCAGGGAGTCGAGCGCTTCACCGTTCCAGCTTCCCTTCTCGATTTTCCAGAAGAGGATCGCCCTGTGGGCGCTCGAGGTTCTGTTGGCGACGCTCTTTGCCGAGAGCCCGCGCCCGGGACTCTTTCGCAGGTTGGCTGTAGCCGAGTCGCTCCGGATTTCGAGATAGCTTCCGTAAACGACCGGCTCCGCGGCAAGCCTGCCGCCACAGGTGGTGAGCAGCGCCGACAGCAGGAGAAAGGCGATGTTTTTTCGATACATTGGGGTTACTCCGGGGGGTTCTGCCGCCAGTGGACGACTACTCTATTCTGCGGGGTCGTTGGCGGCAGGTCAAGGTGTCGGCCCAGTCGGTCTCTGGAGAGCGTTTCAGCGGGGTTTAGAGCTTTCCAGGTCCGTTCGGCGAGGTGATTTTTCACGCCTCGGATCCCTCGAGCTCTGAGCGGATGGAGCCAAAGAGCGTCTCGAGGCGCTTGCCATACTCAACGTAGGTCCTGTAGGCCAGCTCCGGATCGGAGGCTTCCTGCTGCAGGTGGATGACCGAGGTGATGTGGGGTTCGATGGAGAAGCCTCCATCATAACCTCTCGCCAGGAGATCGCGGCAGATCTCCCGTACATAGCCGCAGCCATCGCCCGGATAGCAGGCGGCGTCTTCAGAGTCAGGGTCATCCTTGGGCAGGTAGTCCTTGATGTGGACGTAGACGATCTCCTCACGGACTCCAAGGTAGTAATCCCAGGCGTCCTGCGAATATTGGCAGGGGTTGCCGGTATCGAATACCAGCTTGAGGTTGGCTGAGCCTACATCCGCCAGCAGGTCCATGGTCTGCTGCGGACCCAGTCCGCCCCAGCCATTACAGTTTTCGTGGACGAGGATGACGCCGCCATCTTCGGCCATCTTCGCCAGCTCTTTCATTCTTTCCACGACCTGCCGGCGCCACTCGCCGTCCTCGAGCGGCTGCTCGGAGTTCGGGTAGCTCATGCAGCGGATAAACCCGGTGCCGAGCTTCTGCATCCGCGGGATCGCCCTGCCCAGCTCCTGGCGGTCGACCTCAAAGTCGTTGTCGATGGGGCGGGCCCAATTGGCCAGCTGGGAAGCGAAGCAGGAGACCTCGAGGCCGCCCTCGCCGAGGACGGCGGCGGCCTGCTCGAATTCCTCGTCGGTGATGTCGGTGAGATTTGTTCCCGACAGGTTGCGGATCTCTACGTGTTTCCAGCCGAGTTCCTGGTGCGCCCTGATCTGGCCGGCAAGGTCCTCTGCGCCTTCATCAGCGATTCCCGAATAGAACATCTTCGATACTACGGCGGCGCCGTATCTCCTGCACTGGTGGTTTCAATCAGCTTGCGAAGGAGGCCAGTCTAACCCCGCCGCCACGGAATGCCAAGCTGGCACGCTCTCCACGTTCAGTCGCGACCCTGCAGCTTCCTGGTGATTCCCACCCAGTCGGTATGGACGGGGTCGGCTTCGGGCCTGTCCACCCGGCGGTAGGTGTGGGCCCCGAAGTAGTCGCGCTGCGCCTGCAGCAGGTTGGCGGGGAGGGTGTCCCGGCGGTAGCTGTCGTAGTAGGCCAGCGCCGAGCTGAAGGCCGGCGTGGGTATCCCGAGCTTGACGGCCTCACTCACGACGCGGCGCCAGGCGGCCTGGTTCTCATCGATCGCCTCCCGGAAGAACGGATCCAGCAGGAGGTTGTTCAGGCCGGGATCGTTGGCGAAGGCATCCCTGATGCGCTCGAGGAAGCGGGCCCTGATGATGCAGCCTCCCCTCCACATCAGGGCGATGCTGCCGTAATCGAGCTCCCAATCGTATTCCTTGGCGGCGGCCCGGATCAGGGCGTAGCCCTGGGCGTAGGAGCAGATCTTCGAGCAGTAGAGAGCCTTTTCAATCGCGTCGACTAGTTCGGCGGCGTCTCCCTCGTAGCTGGAGTCCGGCCCGTTCAGGATCCCGGAGGCGGCAACCCGGTCAGGCTTTTGCGCGGAGATCGCTCGTGCCAGGACCGCCTCGACGATCGTCGGAGCCGGGATTCCCAGGTCGAGAGCCGAGGCGGAGGTCCAGCGTCCGGTGCCTTTCTGCCCGGCGGTGTCGAGAATCATCTCGACGAGCGGATTGCCGGTTTCTTCATCCGTGATGGCCAGGATGTCCCGGGTGATCTCGATGAGATAGCTCTCGAGCTCTCCCTCGTTCCAGCGCGCGAAGACCTCGTGCATCTCTTGTGCACTCATGCCCAGCGAGTGCTTCATCATGAAATAGGCCTCGCAGATCAGCTGCATGTCGCCGTACTCGATGCCGTTGTGGACCATCTTTACGTAATGCCCGGCGCCGTCAGGGCCGACCCAGTCGCAGCAGGGCTCGTTCTCTTCTCCTACCTTGGCCGCGATCGCCTGGAAGATATCTTTCACCTCGCCCCAGGCGCTCTCGGAGCCGCCAGGCATGATGCTCGGTCCCAGGCGGGCGCCCTCTTCGCCCCCGGAGACTCCGGTTCCGATGAAGCGCAGGCCGCGTGCCTCCACCTCCGCCGTTCTGCGGATGGTGTCGGGGAAATGCGAGTTTCCTCCGTCGATGATGATGTCGCCGTCATCGAGGTGGGGAGCGATCAGCTCGATGAAGTCATCGACGGGTGGTCCCGCCTTGACCAGCAGGATGATCTTCCTGGGCGTCTTGAGATTGGCGCAGAGGTCCTCGATGCTCGTGGCTCCGTAGAGCTTGCGGTCGGGATTCTCGTCGATGAATTCACCGATCTTGCTCGTGGTGCGATTGAATACCGCGACGCTGTAGCCGTGGTCCTCCATGTTGAGGACGAGGTTCTTTCCCATCACGGCGAGGCCGATCAGGCCGATATCACAGGGAGAATTGCTCATGTCTTCCAGTCTATTCCTGGTTCCAGGGTGGGTCACTGGGGAGCCTGGCGAGGAAACTCTCGGTCAGGCTCTTCTCGTACTCTCCCGCGAAGCTTCCGTTGAAGAAGCGGTCAATTCCTTCCGCCAGGAGCCGCTCCCAGGATGCCTCCTCCTCGCCGGGCAGGATCGGAAAGAAGAGGGCGTTGTTGGCCTTGGCGGCCTTCTGGTCGCCGGGAGCATCGCCGATCATCAGCACCTTGCCATCGGCGTAGTTTGAGACGACAGCCTCGAGGTGCTCCTTCTTATTGCCCATTTCCTGGCCGGCGATGAGCGATACGTATTTGTCGATGTCGTGCTCTCTCCACTCCTTGGTGAGCGCCTCGACCGGGGTCGCGGATACGACCATCATGTCGGCCGACTGAGAGAACTTTTCGAGGCAATCGCGGAGCCCGGGGAAGGGCGGGACGTTGTTGACGAACCTCTTCACGTCGCGGTTGACGTGGTGGCTCCATTTCATGCACAGCTCCAGCTCCGGGTCGGGGTTCTCAGAGAGAAACTCCTCGATGGCGGGATTGGAGAGCGGCTTGTCGGATTCACTGAAGGCCTCGAGCGAGGCGAGCTTCATGATCTCGACACCCCTGCGCTGGACCTCGGGCCGCTGGCGCAGGTATTCGAGGACGTAGATCAGGGCAAGGAAGCGGTTGCAGCCCCTGGTGCGGGAGTAGAGATTGACGAAATCCCAGGCTTCCCGGGCGTATTTCGAGACCGCCTGGAGCTCGAAATAATTGATCGTGTTGGGACAGAAGCACTCCTTGTGCTTGAGCTCCATGCTGTCAAAGGCGCAGCCATCGGAATCGATCCCGACGAAGAATTCGCGCGTAGACTCGAAGCCCTGTAATGCCGCCTTATAGTCCGTCATTATTCCCGGCGTGTTCCTGGATTATCCTTGTCCATCCGCTCGTTCCCGGCGGAGTCGAGTGCGCTAAGTTAGCACCTCCGCTGTGGGCAATCAAGACCCCCGTAGGTTGGGAGTCCCGGCTTTCCTCAGAGGCGCCTTGAGAGCAATTCGAGCGCCTTGAGGACCATCGGATCGGCTCCCTTGTCGAGGTCGGCGCGCGTATTGCGGATCTCTACGTCCACAGGGATCCCCTTGCCCTCGTAGCAGACCCTGGCTGAGGAATAGTAGCGCTGGTGGGAGAGGCTGTATTTCCAGCCGTTGGAGAGCTTCTTTTCGAGCATATCGCTGAAGATGCCGTTGGTGTGGTCTCCAATGAGAGTCGCCTGGGGAAGATCCGCCATGAGCATCGCGAAGACATCGGCCGCGCTGTAGGAGGCATCATGGGTCAGCAGCATCAGGTAGCCCTTGTAGCGTACCTCTCCACCGGGCTCGAGGTAGCGGGTTTTCATTTCCGAGAAGTCGTCCTCGCCGGGTCCCTTCTTGGTCTTCTTGTAGTGGCCGACGCGCTTCTTGTCGGCGAAGCGGCTGATGACCCGGTAGACGAAATCGTCGGTGCCCCCGGGATTGTCGCGGATATCGATGATGATTCCCCGGGTGTCCTGCAGGTCGCCGAGGATCCGGTCGAGCGCCCTGGCGAGCGCCTTCTTTCCCGGCCCCTCCATCTCGGCAATCCGGAGGTAGCCGAAGCTCTTGTTCCGGCAATAGCCGAAGATATCGGCGAGCTCCTTGGGCTCGCTGAAGCCGGCCGCCTTGAGGGTGCCGGCGACCATGTTCCAGAACTTCTTCTGGAGCTTGCGAGAGGGAAACTCACGCTCGAAATCAGCCGGCTCTTCCGGGCAGTATTCCTTCTTTTCTTTTTTCTTCTCTTTGCCCTTGCCCTTGATGGCGAGGGTGACGTGTCCGTCTTTGAGAGGGGCGAGCAGTTCAGAGAGGATCTTGAAGAGCTCCTCGTCGTTGGTCTTCGCGTTGACCCGTGGCCTGTGGGCCTCGTATTGCTTTTTCCAGTCCACTCCCCTGAGCTTGAAGAAGGCGTAGCGCTGGTGGAATACACCCCAGAGCTCCTCGAATACTTTTTCAGGAGCGCTGAGGTCTGGCTTCTCCTTGCCGGTGTTTTTTTCCTGTGCCGGGGCCGGCAGAGCCCAGGCCATCAACACGAAGACGGCAGGGAGGATTACCCGGAGGCTCCAATGGCTCATGGGAGGGCCTTTTCTTGTTTTTCCTGCGGCCTGTTCATGGTTGAGCGAGACCCCTGTTTTTCTTTGCACGACCCGGGGGAAACCTCCCCCCTGGCATTATCAATCGCCACGGAGGCGAACGAAAGAAAAGAAGGGCGACCCGCAGCAAGGTTGCGAGGGCCGCCCCGTTCGTTTTCTGGTGCCGTGGAGAGGACTTGAACCTCCACCCACTAAAAGTGGACTAGGACCTGAACCTAGCGCGTCTGCCAATTCCGCCACCACGGCATAAATCGAGTGCGAGTGTACTTGCAGGGGCGTAAGTTTCAAGCCTAAACGCCCTTCTGAGGTCTCTCGGGGGTTTCTGGGTGAGGTGCGAGCATCAGGAGATTGAAATCAGGCGATGGGCGTGGTGGAATGGGAATTAAGGAAGCAATCGCTGTCAGCAAGAGGAATTCAAATGCTGGGCATCTTCGATGGTGAACAGGGAATCAGCCGCCGCCGGCTTCTGACGATCGGCGGTCTCGGCCTCGGTGGTCTCTCGCTGCCGACCCTCTACGCCTCCGGCGGCTCGGACTCTGATGTCGTCACCGGCAAGTCGGTGATCTTCCTTTTCCAGCAGGGCGGTCCCAGCCAGCTTGAGACCTTTGATCCCAAGATGGAGATACCTCTTGGCAACCGGACGATAGGGGGCTGTATTCCAACGAGTATTCCCGGCGTCACCTTCGGATCCACCATGGAGCGCCTGGCGAAGCTGGCTCACAAGCTGACCATCGTTCGCTCGTTCCAGACCAACAACGCCGGACACAATATCAAGCCGATTGTCGGGCCCGACTCGCTCGAGGCCAATATCGGCACCCACTATTCACGCGTGGCGGGGACGACCCACCCCCTTACCGGCATGCCGACCAACGCGGTAATCTATCCCCGCTCGGTAAACTCCGAGGTGCCGGGGCCGAGCGCGCGCGGCAACCTGTCGGCGACCGGCCCCTACGGCAAGGGCCTGACCCCCTTCACTCCCGGCTCGGGCGGGCAGCTGCAGGAGGACATGAAGCTGCGGCTTGACAGGGGACGCAACGATGCTCGCCGCCGGCTGCTGGGCCAGCTCGACCGTCTCAACCGGAAGGTGGATACGACCGGCCAGCTCGATGGTCTCGACAGGCTCCAGGGCCAGGCCTACGAGCTGATCCTCGGGGGAGGGGTCTCCAGGGCTCTTGATCTTTCACGCGAAGATCCCCGCACCCTCGAGCG
>JAKUSY010000137.1 GCA_022451445.1 Planctomycetota bacterium | reverse complement strand
CAACCTCGAGGATCATCACGGCAACCCTCTGGATGCCCGGGAGCGTATCGCGCATTACCTCCTGAGGCTGAACCAGGGAACCATCGCGGTACCCTATTCCGAGGTCTCGACCCTGGCCCGCTGGCAGGTCAACAGCAGGGTCGTAGGGACCCGGGAGCATGTCTGGGTGCCGGATACCCAGTACGTCGGGCTGTGGTTCGATGAGGCCGACGGAGATTTCCTCGAGATGGACGACAGGTTCGTCATCAACGACAACGGCGACCGCGCCGGTAACGCCGATGGTCGCGTCCTCTATCCGCCGCCGAACGAACGCCGGCAGGGAGGCGGCGAGAACAAGGAAAACTACCGCTGGTTCTTCGGCCTGCGGGCCAAGAACGGAGCGGATGACTTCACCAACTTCCTCGAATTCTGCCGCCTGATGGATCCATCAGTGACCAACAATACCCGGTTCGCAGCCGAGGTCTGGGACAAGGTCAACGTCGAGGAGTTTCTGCGGATCTGGGCGATCCGTTTTAACCAGGCCGACTGGGACACGTGGGGAACCAACCGCGGCAAGAACTGCTATTTTTACCAGGACGGTTCGCAGGGAAGATGGCATCTCCTGGCCTGGGATATGGAGTTGACCTTTGAGACGGGACGCCTGGATCAATTCCTGATTCCCAGCTCACCCAATTCGACCTTTCGCCCCGGGTCGTTCGCCGAGGTGAACAGGATGTTCGCGATCGTACCGATCAAGAAGCTTTACTACGGGATTCTCGACACCATGGTCAACGGCCCCCGGGCCATCTATACCTCTGAGCGTCTGAACGATTACATGCGGAAGCTCGACGGGCTGAGCATGTCGAATACGGGAATAGGCAAGCCGAACGGATATGTCGATCAGCGCAGGAACCGTATCAGGAGCCGGATCTCCTCGGTGTCGAATACGGCCTTCCGGATCACGACTCGCAGCGGCGCCGATTTTTCCACCGAGGACAGGAATGTATCGCTCGCGGGGCAGGGAGCCGCGCGCCTGATGCAGGTGCTGGTCAACGGCGAGAGCTTCGATCTCACCCATACGAGCATGACCGGCTGGCGGATCTCGGAAATTCCCCTGGGGCCGGGTCCGAACTTCCTCGAGCTGCAGGCCATCGATCTCAACGGTGAACTGCTGGGCGCCGACACCGTCACCGGCACCACCACCGCGGAATTCGGTCCGCCCGAGATCGCCTCCCTGTCGCCCGCCGAGGCGGAGGCGGGTGACGTCATCGAGATCCGCGGCACGGGCTTCCTGCCCGGGCGCACGGTTCTTTGCGGAGACACTCCAGCCCCGGTGGCGGATCGCCATTCCGAGACGAAGATTCTCGCCGAGGCGCCCGAGGGCTCGGGCCAGGTGGAGGTGCGGGTCAGGAATTCCAACGGGCAGGAGTCCGGGGGAGCGAATTTCACCTACTTCCAGCCGGGTCCTGTCTTCGTGCGCGGCGATGCCAATGGAGATGGAGCGCTCGATATCAGTGACGCGGTCTCGGTGGTCTCATTCCTGTTCATGGGCGGGCAGCTCACCTGTCTCGATGCCGCCGATGACGCCGATGACGAACAGCTGGTGATCACCGATGCGGTCTACCTGCTCGATTTCCTCTTCATGGATGGAGCTTCCCCCGCGCCGCCATATCCGCAGGCGGGTGTCGACCCTGAGGGAGACGCGCTGGGCTGCGACATTTAATTCCGCAGAGTTTGCCGTGCGTGCCGGCCAGAGGGTATGATGGAGGAAACGGAGGGCACACCGGGGAAGGAGACCCATGAACAAACAGACCCGCGTATCCAGGGTCTTTCCAGCATCCGGGCTGGCAAGGCTATTCGCCGTTTACTTTTTCACTCTCGTCTTGCCTGTTTTCTTCCCGGTCCCGGGAAGGCTCCAGGCCCTGACCATCTCCGAGGTCATGTATCATTCGAGCGCGCTCGAAGACCAGGGCGATGAATATATTGAGATCTACAATGAGAATATCGACCCGCTTGACCTGAGCGGCTACTCGATCTGCAACGGGATCAACTTCGTCTTTCCCCGCGGCACCTATCTCGATGGGCACGCCTACCTGGTGGTCTGCGCGGACGAGGCCGTCATCCGGGATCGCTACGGGATCACCAATACGATCGGGAACTTGATCGGCTGCATGGATAATTCCGGTGAGCGCATCGAGAACTGCAATACCGGAGGGCGGGTCGTGGGGGAGATGAGTTACAACGATCGCGGCAAGTGGCCGGTCGGAGCAGACGGTACGGGTCACAGCCTGGCGTTGAAGGCGCCCTTCCTGGACTTCGATGATGCCGACAGCTGGCGCCTGAGCAGGGGTCTCGGGGGAACGCCGGGCAGGCCGAACGGTCCTTCCTTCGAGGCGGGGGGCGCGGTATTCGAGCCGCCCGCCAACGGTATGGATTCGAATGGTTTCATCCTCACCTGGCTGGTCCTGGGACCCTACACCGGCGCCAGCTGCGATCTTGGCGACTCGGTCATCCGTGCCGACTGGCTGCGTGAAGCCGGTGGCGGCACCCGTCGGCAGACGGACATGGACTGGAGGGCTGGAGACGTGGTCAATACCAGCTTTGCCAGCGCTCGCTCCACCGGCTTGCATCAGAATTCACCGACCAATACTCCCACGGTCGAGGAGTACAACTCCTTCGGGGACACCATCGATTTCAACGAGTCGGTCTGGCCTCCGAACCCTGAAAACGTGATGGGCTACGCCTTCACCTACGTCGACAACGTCACGAACTCCAACCTGGGTGTCACCATAGGGTGCGCGAGCGACGATGCCATCGCCGTCATGATCAACGGCAGCCACGTGCATGTGAACGATGCCTGCCGCGGTGTCGGCAACTCCGGACAGGTCCAGGACACCGCCTCTGCGACCCTGCGCCCGGGCAAGAACCTGGTCACAGGTAAGGCCTTCGAGAACGGGGGCGGCTGGAGCTTCCGATTGCGGTTTCAGCAAAGGCTCGGTGGCGCGCCGATCACGGACTCCTCGGTGATCCAGGTCACCACAGATGTCGATGCCGGGCTCGATTTCGACGGCAACGGCGAGCCGATCAAGGACCCCGGCGGCGGCGATCCCGGCGGCGGCGATCCCGAGCCCGAGCCGCTGCAGGAGCCGGGAAGCTCCCCGGTCCTGATCAACGAGGGGTTGATGCTTACCGGCGGGGCGCGCTGGATCGAGCTCTACAACCGGTCCGGTTCGACGGTAGACCTCTCGGGCTACTATCTCACCGACGATCCCGCCAACCTCACCAAGAGCAGGCTCGCGGCCGGGACCAGCCTGGCCTCCGGCGCCTTCCTGGTCTTTACCGATACCGAGCTGGGGCTCGATTTCTCCGTTACCGAGGCCGACAACCGCGTCTTCGTGGCGCTGGTGGATGACAGCGGGGAGAAGGTGCTCGACGCCTACAATTTCGAGCCCGAATTCGTCGATATGAGCGAGGCCAGGATCCCGGATGGGGATGACGAGCTCGAGGGGGCCTCGGTCGCCACCAGGGGAGCCGCGAACAGGATGGAGGTGAACCAGGATATCGTGATCAACGAGATCATGTACCACCCGATCGGCGACAATGGGGACAAGGAGTTCATCGAGCTCTACAATAGGGGAAACAGGACCGTCGACATCAGCGGCTGGGAGCTGAACCGCGGGCTGAGCTTTGCCTTTCCCGAGGGCACCCGGCTGCCATCGGACACCTATCTCGTTATCGCCCGCAATCCGCGGCTGGTCGAGGAGACGCACGGCCTGCCTGCCAATTCCGTGCTGGGTCCCGAACAGACGCCCGAGGCCCTCGATGATTTCAACACTCTGCGCGACAGCGGCGAGCGCCAGACGCTCAAGGATGCTCTCGGTCGCACCGTCGATACGGTGCGCTACTACGACGGCGGAGACTGGCCGCGCTGGGCGGATGGGATGGGCTCCTCGATGGAGCTGATCGACCCCTACCAGGACAACCGGTTCGGGGCGGCCTGGGATGCCAGCGATGACTCCGACAAGGCGGCGGTCGAGCACTTCAGCTACGTCGGACGTCACGGCGGCGGTGAGTCCGAGCTTCATGTCCTCCTGCTGACGCGTGGTATGCGCATCGTGGACAATCTCTCGATTGTCGGCGGGGCTGTACGCAATGACGACACCGAGCTCATCGCCGATGACGAGACCTGGCGCTACTTCAGGGGCACGCAGGCGCCGCCGGCGAATTGGAGGGACCGCGGCTTCGACGACTCCGACTGGGAGAGCGGCCGCACCGGTATCGGCTACGGGGATGGCGATGACACCACCGTGCTCGACGATATGCGCAACAACTACCTGACCGTCTTCTGCCGCAAGACCTTCAACGTCACCAATGTCGCGGACATCAACGAGCTCATTCTCTCGATCACGGTCGACGATGGCTTCTACGCCTATATCAACGGCGTCCAGGTCGCCTCCTACAACGTCAACAGTCCCGCCTGGGACTCGTCCGCCTCGGGCGCCGGGGAGCCGACGCTCGTGGAGCGAACCCTGGAGAACCCGGGCGCCGTCCTGCGCCTGGGCGAGAACGTTCTCGCCGTACAGGTCCACAACGGAAACCTCACCAGCTCCGACCTGAGCTTCATTCCCCGGCTGGTCGACCGGACCACGACCTTCGTCGATGGAAGTGAACAGCTCACCAACGGGAGCTTCAACTCGAATACCCGCGGCTGGATGCTGGAGGGAACCCATTGGCGCAGCGGCAGGACCACCATCGATCCGATCGATGGGGCCGGCTCGCTGAAGGTGATCGCCGCGGGCCGGGGCGACAATAAGGTCAACCGTATCGAGACGCCCTCGGGGGGAACAGGCCTGTCGAACCTCAATACCAACGAGGACCTGCAGATCTCCTTCGATGCGCGCTGGGTCATCGGCTCCCAGACCATCCTGACGCACGGCTACCAGCATGCCATGGCGAAGTCCCATCGACTCGCGGTGCCTGAAAACCTGGGCACCCCGGGACGCATCAACAGCGTCACCCTGCGGCTGATCGATGAGACCGGGAGCGCGAACCTCGGCCCGGTGATCCGGGACGTCTGGCAGGATCCGCCGGTCCCGGGCGCCAACGAGTCGGTCACGGTTTACGCCAGGGTCAGCGATTCCGATGGAGTCCGTAGCGTGCGCCTGCGCTATTCATCCAACAACCCGTCCTCCAACCCCTCGAGCGCGAACATGACGCACCGTGGAGGTGATCTCTACAGCGGGACGATACCAGGCCGCTCGATGGGTACGAAGATAGTGTTCTTCCTCACGGCCGTGGACGATGGGGGGAGAGAGGGCAGGTACCCGGTGGATATCGAGGAGCGAACGCATCCCCTGGTGCTCAACCCCGGCTCCATCAGCCTCAATGATGAGCGCTACCTGATCTACCGCCATACCGAGCGGCTTCCCGCGACGAACTATCACAGCTACCGCTTCTGGATGACCAATGCCGATGAGTCCCGCATTTCAGGCCGCAGGCAACAGTCGAACGACCTGGTGCCCGGCACCTTCGTCTACGGAGGCTCACGCCTCTATTACGGCTCGGCGACCCGGTTCTCCGGCAGCCCGTTCGCGCGCGGCGGCTGGGGAGGGAGCTTCCGGGCCGTCATGCCCAGGGATGACCTCCTGCACGAGCGGATTCGCAAGATGAACCTCGACAACCATCACGGCAGCGGCAACAACGCCCGAGAGAGGATCTCCCACTATCTCATCCGGCACAACCAGGGTACGGAGGGGACTCCCTACTCTGAGATCCAGACCATGGTTCGCTGGCAGCTCAACGATCGCACCACCAATACCCTCGAGCACACCTGGGTTCCCGACGTCCAGTATCTCTCGCTCTGGTTCCCGGGCGATGATGATGGGGATTTCTTCGAGGTTGATGACCGCTTCGTGATCAATGACAACGGTGGGCGAGATGGAAACACAAATGCCTCGGTGAGATTCCCACCCTCGAGCCCGCGCGCTGACGGCAACGGCGAGAACAAGGAAAACTACCGCTGGTTCTTCGGCCTGAGGGCCAAGAACGGTGAGGACGACTTCAGCAGCCTCATCGAGCTGGCCCGGGTCATGGACCCATCCCAGACCAGCAACGCGGTCTTTGATGAGGTCGTCTGGGACATCGTCAATGTCGAGGAGATGCTGCGCATCTGGGCGGTGCGTCTCAACACCGACGACTGGGACACCTGGGGCGCCAACAGGGGCAAGAACTGCTACCTCTACCGGCCTGCGATCGATGGAAGATTTTGTCTCCTGGCCTGGGATATGGAGCTCACCTACGGCAGCACCAGCTCCTTCCTGATCCCCAGCTCGCCCAACTCAGCCTTCAACCCCGGCGGCTTCAGCGAGGTCCATCGCCTGATGAACCGTCCCGCGATCAAGCGGATCTGGTACGGCATCCTCGATGAGATGGTCAATGGCGCCGACAGCTGGTTTACCTCCGCGCGCCTGTCTCCCTATATGCAGCGCCTGAGCGCGATTGGAATGGGCAATACCAACGTCGGCCAGCCGGGCGGCTATATCGACCAGCGCGCCAGCTCGCTCAGGAGTCGCATCTCGAGCGTCATCAGCACCCCGTTCAGGATCACGACGAACAGCGGCAGGGATTTCTCGGTCGATGACTTCACCGTCGCTCTCGCCGGCAATGCCTCGGTGCGCGTCGGACAGATCCTTGTCAACGAGGAATACTACGAGACCGATTTCCCGACCATGACGACCTGGCGGATCAACGATATCCAGCTGCACCCGGGCCTCAACGAGCTCAACCTGATCGGCTTCGACCGCCGCGGAAATATCGTCGGCACCGAATCGATCAGCGTCACCAACACCAATGCCGAGTGGGACGCGCCGGTCATCAGCAGGCTGGAGCCCGCCGGAGCCCCGGAGGGAGACAGGAACTACATCATCGGTAACGGCTTTCTTGATGCTGTCCGTGTCTTCTTCGGTGATACGGAATCTTCGTCGGTCAGCTACGATGAGGATGGCGCCAACGCCAATACCATCACCGCCCGGGTACCCGAGGGTGTGGGCCTGGTGAGGGTCACGGTTCGCAACGTCGATGCGCAGGTCTCCAACGCGGTTGATTTCAATATCACTCCGCCACCGGCCCAGTTCATTCGGGGCGATTCAAACGGAGATGGCAGGGTCGATGTCAGCGACGCGGTGAAGATCGTTTTCCATCTCTTCAGGGGAGCGGAGCTTTCCTGCGCTGACGCCGCGGACATCAACGATGACGAGGCCCTGAACATCACCGACGCTGTGCGGCTGCTCGATCATATGTTCCGCGGCGGTCCGGCTCCATCCGCTCCCTATCCCGCTCTTGGGGCGGATCCGGCAGGCGATACGCTCGACTGCTCTAACTGACCCCATGTATTCACTTACGAGGGATCCCGGGAAGATTCCGGAAAGAGCCGCCATCGGCTGTTAAGATAAGGCCGGCGGTTTTTCCCCTCGCCGCTCTGGTGTGAGAAATCTGAACTCCGGGAGAGCCCCGTCTTGTCATCGCAGGATCCCTACAGCCATCCAGTTGCGGATCATTCTTCCCGGCGCCCATGGACCAGGAAGCCCTATCCACTGGTTACGTTCGCGCTGGTTCTCGTTCTGCGGGGGATTCATATGGTACTGGAGGCGTTAGGCGAGTCAGCGAGCTTCAGGGGGATTGAGTAACTGGGTC
>JAKUSY010000136.1 GCA_022451445.1 Planctomycetota bacterium | reverse complement strand
GGGTCACCTGCTCCTGCTCGATTCCCTCGATCTGGGCGGTGACGAAGGTGTAGATCTCCTTGTACGAATTAACATAAAACAACAAACCCTTGTCTTTTGACAGGTGGGCGAGTACGCGCAGCTCGATCTGTGAATAATCAGCGGTGATCAGGGCGTGTCCCCGGGTGCCGGGGACGAAGGCCGCCCGGATCTCCCTGCCCTGCTCCGTCCTCACGGGAATATTCTGCAGGTTGGGATCCGAGGAGCTGAGACGACCCGTCGCCGCCACCGCCTGGTGGAAGGACGCGTGTATCCGGCCGGTCTTCTCGGAGATCAGCTCCGGCAGTGGCGCGACATAGGTTCCCAGCAGCTTGTTCACCCCCCGGTACTTGAGAATCAGCCCGGGAAGCGGGTGGGCGGTTTCGGCGGCGAGGGTCTCCAGCACGGAGGCATCGGTGCTGCGCCCGGTCTTGGTCTTTTTGACTACCCGGAGATTCATCTCATCGAAGAGGATCTCGGAGAGCTGCTTGGGAGAGTCGATGTTGAACTCCCGGCCGGCATTACGCTGGATCTCTTCTTGCAGCTCTTCGACCTTCGCGGTCAGGCTCTTGCGGGTTTGTTCGAGGCGTTCGAGATCGAGAGTCACTCCCTCGTTCTCCATGTCGGCGAGCACCCTCAGCAGCGGCATCTCGAGATCGTCATAGAGTTTTCTGAGGCCCGCTTCGTCGAGTTTCGGCGCCAGCAGCTCGTAGAGTCGCCAGGTGATGTCGGCATCTTCCCCGGCGTACTCGACGATCTTGTCGAGCTCCACCTCGAGCATGGTGATCTGTTTCTTGCCCTTGCCGATCAGGTCGCTGATGGGGATGGTCTGCAGACCGAGGAGATCACGGGCGAGCGCATCCATGGCCTGGCTGCGGCGCCCGGGCTCCAGCAGGTAGGAGGCGATCATGGTATCGAAGGTGATTCCAGCCAGCTCGATTCCCGCCCGGCGCAGAACGATGAGGTCGTATTTGATGTTCTGTCCGCATTTGCCGATCGCGGGGTCCTCCAGGATCGGCCTGAGGGCCTCCAGGGTTGCCCCGGGATCGAGCGTATCGGCCTTGTCCGAGCGCAGGGCCAGGTACCAGCCCTTGCCCGCCTCCCAGGAAAAGGAGAGCCCCACGAGCTCGCAGTCTACCGCGTGTACGGAGGTCGTCTCGGTATCGATGGCGAAGAGGTCGACCTTCTTCAGCTCAGCGAGGAAGTTTTTGAGGTCCTGCTCGGTGGCGACCAGGCGGTAATCGCCCGAGGCGCTCTCGCGTTCGGGCTCCTCGGCAATGAAATCCTCAGCCTTCCCGGGACCATCGAGCCGGGAGAGCAGGCGCCGGAACCCGAGCTCCTCGAACGTGGGCTTGAGCTCTCCGAGAGTCACCTTCGTGGTATCGCAGGCCGCGAGGTCGAACTCAAAGTCCACCTCCCGGTTGAGGGTCACCAGCCGCCGGGTGAGGTCGAAGAGGTCTCCCTGGTTGGCGACGTTCTCGCTCATCTTCGGCGTCAGCTCGTCGACGTGCTCGCGAACCCCCTCCACCGAGCCGTATTTCCGGATGAGGTCGACGGCCTTCTTGGGGCCGATGCCGGGAACCCCGGGTATGTTGTCGGTCGAATCCCCGGTCAGGGTCTGGATCTCCACGGCCTGCTCGGGAGTGTAGCCCTTGTCCTCCACGAGGCTCACCGGGTCGGTGATGAGATCCTTCTGGGGGTCCCACATCTTGACCTTCTCGGTCAACAGCTGGTGGAGATCCTTGTCCTTGCTCACGATCCTGAGCTCTATGTCTTCATCCTCGAGCAGCCGTCCGATCGTGGCGATGATGTCATCGGCCTCCTGCCCCTTCACCTTGAAGGTGGGGATGCTCATGATTCCCAGCAGCTCCTCGATGCGTCGGACCTGGGGGCCGAAATCTTCGGGAGCCGCGTCGCGGTTGGCCTTGTACTCGGGATAGAACTCCTTGCGCTCGGTGCTTGAGTCTCCGTAATCGAGCGCCACCGCGAGGTAGTCGGGATCCTGTCTATCGAGAATGCCCAGCATCATCTGCGTGAAGATATACGTGGCCTTGGTGGGCTCTCCGTCGGGCGCGTTCAGCTGGGCGCTGAAGGGTGCGTAGTAGGCCCTGAAAATCTGGGCATGGCCGTCGATGAGGTAAAAGGTCTTCATGTGGAATAAGCCGCCTGCTGGGTCCGCCCTTGATAAGGAAGACCATAGCCTAAGAAATGGTTTTTCTTTTCTCCACGCTATTGTGGACAGGTTCTTCCCTCCGCTGGAGCGGCCGCCGGCCTCCCCGGGGGCGCGGTAGATGATCGTCCGGTCGCTTTCGGTTAGCATGACCCCGCGATCGTATGAAAGATCTCCTGTCACCATCGATACCAGCGGTAGAAGACCTGTTTCCGCGCACTGTGATCCAGCCAGTCTCGATCCTGCTCACGGCGGGTTTTTTACTGGCCGCCGGCCCGGCGTGCGCGGATGGAGCGTTTCGAACCGGGCTGGAGGTGGCCGCTTCGAACGGGTTCAAGGCCCTCAGGGGCCGCAAGGTCGGGGTCGTCACCAATCCTACGGGGGTTGACCGCGGGCTGGTCAGCATCATCGATCTGCTGGCGAAGGCGAAGGGCGTTGAGCTGAAGGCCGTCTTCGGGCCGGAGCACGGGGCCCGGGGAGCCGCGGCTGCCGGGGCCCGGGTCGCCGATGCGAAAGACGCCTCCACGGGTGTGCCGGTCTACAGCCTGTTCGGGAAAAACCGGAGCCCGTCGGACGAGGCGCTCAAAAAACTCGATGTGATCATCTTCGATATCCAGGACATCGGGGTCCGCACCTACACCTACCTCGCGACGCTCATCAAGGTGATGGAGGCCGCGGCGAAGAACAAGGTCGAGGTCTGGGTGCTGGACCGGCCGGTGCCCATCGGCGGCGATACGGTGGAGGGTCCGATGCTCGCTCCCGGCTTCGAGTCATTCGTCGGGCCGCATTCCCTGCCCCTGAGGCACGGCCTGAGCGCCGGCGAGTTCGCCCGCATGGTGAACAGGGAGAGGAAGCTGGGCGCCCGCCTCGAGGTCGTCGAGATGGAGGGCTACAGCCGCCGCCACTGGTATGGAGATAGCGGGCTGGTCTGGGTCGCGCCCTCGCCCAATATACCGGATGTGGAGACGGCGCTGGTCTACGCCGGCATGGTGCTGGTTGAGGGAGTAAGCACCCTGAGTGAAGGCCGGGGCACGACCCGTCCCTTCAGGCTCATCGGAGCCCCCTGGCTCGATGGCCGCCGCCTCGCCGGGAAGCTCAACAGGCTGCGGCTGCCGGGCGTTCTCTTCAGGGCCGCGTGGTTCAAGCCCTCGGCAAGCAAGTTCGCGGGCGAGGAATGCTCCGGCGTCGAGATCCACGTAACCGACACCCGGAGCTACCGCTCGGTGACGGCCGCCGTCGCCCTCATCTGCGCGGTTCGCAAGCAGCATCCCGCCGAGTTCAAATTTCGCGAACGCTCCTTCGATCGCCTGGCGGGAACAGGCGCCCTCCGCAAGGCGATCGAGGCGGGCAGGACGCACGCGGAGATTGTCGCGTCCTGGAGGAAGGGCCTCGCGGATTTCCTGGAGCGCCGTGAGCCCTACCTGCTCTACCGCTGAGCCGGCCCCAGCGGGCGGCCCGGCGCTATTCCATCAGCGCGATATTGTCCCTGGTGATGAACTCGGGGAAATCAGCATCGGCGATCTCATTGCTGTCCCTGCCCAGCAGCTCGCCGGCCTCCTGCGAGTCGTAGTTGCTGATGCCGCGGGCGAACTCGACGCCTCCGTCGTCGATGATGCTGAGAACGTCACCGCGCCTGAAGTCTCCGTCGATCCTGACGGCGCCCTTGAACAGGAGGCTTGAGCCTTGCTCGACGAGGGCCTTCTTCGCGCCCGGGTTGACCTCGGCGCTTCCGGCCGTGGAGCTGGCGTAGGCGATCCAGTGCTTCCTGCTCTTGATCCGTTTGCCGGGGAGGAAGAGGGTTCCCACGTCCCTACCGCTGAGCACCTCGCCGATCACCTCGGGCTTCAGGCCGTTGGCGATGACCGCCGGGATGCCGCTCTGCAGCGCGATCGTGATGGAGCGCAGCTTGGAGGCCATGCCGCCCCGGCCCGGACCATCGCCGTTTCCGCCGGCCATGGAGATGAGCTCATCGGTGATTTCCCCGACGTTGGAGAGGGGCGTGCCGCCGGTCTTTCCCCCGGTGGAGGGGCTCCGGGGATAGAGGCCATCGACGTCGGTGAGCAGCAGGAGCAGGTCCGCGTCCAGCTTGGATGCCACCAGCGCGGAGAGCTGGTCATTGTCCCCGAAGATGGCCCCTCGATCGGAGCTGGGTTCTTCTATCTCGCTGGTCGAGATCGAGTCGTTCTCGTTCACGATCGGCAGGACGCCCATCTCCAGCAGCCGGAACATCGTATTGCGGAGGTTGAGGTAGCGGTCCCTCGAGGCGAAATCCTCTTCGGTCAGCAGCAGCTGGGCGGTCGGTATCTGGTAGCGGTCGAAGCCCTGCTGGTAGACGGCCATGAGCTGGATCTGGCCGATCGCGGCGCAGGCCTGCTTGTCGGGCAGAGAGGTCGGCCTCTTGTCGAACTCCAGGCGGCTCATGCCCATGCTGATGGCGCCCGAGCTCACCAGGATGACCTTGATTCCCCTGCGGTTGAGATCCGCGAGGTTCTCGATGAGGCCGTGGATCCGCCCCAGGGCCATGTTCCCATCGGGGCGCGAGAGGACGTTGGTCCCCACCTTGACGACGACGGTCCTGACGTCCTCGAGGGCGTCGGCGCGCCCGGGTTCGTTCGAGCCGGGCTGGGTTGAGGTGTCGGTGCTCATGATCAAATCCGGGCTAGGTGCCGAGTGTGGTTATATCCTCGATGCCCGGGGCTTACGAGTCCGTATTGCCGCTCTTCACCGCTTCGCGTCATCGTTATCGATGGCGCCCTCGGGGCAGCCGGGCCCGAGCAGGGTGGGGGGCCTGCCTACCGCGCAGTAATTGAAGCCCAGCTCGAGCAGGGAGGCGGGATCGAAGAGGCCGCGGCAGTCGAGGACCAGCTTGTTCTTTACCAGGCTTCCGAGCGCCTGGAAATCGAGCTCTCGCAGCGAGTCCCACTCGCTCATGACGGCGATGGCGGAGGCTCCCCTGGCAGCCTCGTAGGCATCGCCGGCGTATTCGATCCCGGGGAACACACGGCGTGTATTTTCGATCGCGACCGGGTCCCAGGCGGCCACCTCGGCGCCCGCCTCGAGCAGCTGCGCGATGAGCACCGTGGCGGCAGAGTTCGTGACGTCATCGCTGCCGGCCTTGAAGCTGAGGCCGAGCACGGCGATCCGCCGTCCCTCGAGGTCGCCGAGGAACGAGCGCAGGCGTTCGAGGTGGGAGGCCTTCTGCGCCTCGTTCACGCTCTCGATCGCCTCGAAGAGCCGCGCGTCGAGGCCCCGCTCCCTGAAGGTGTCGATGAGGGCCCGCAGATCCTTGGGCAGGCAGGCTCCGCCGTAGCCGGCGGAGGCATCGAGGGCGCCGGAGCCGATTCTCCTGTCGAGCCCGATTCCCCGGGCGAGCTCGGCGGCGTCCGCACCGATCTGCTCGCACAGTCCCGCCAGCGAGTTCATGAAGGAAATTCTGCAGGCCAGCATCGCGTTGGAGGCGTACTTGATGAGCTCGGCTGTCCTTGAATCGACCTCGAGCAACACTCCCCCCCCGGCGGTGAAGGTTCCGTAGAGTTCCCTGAGAATTTCGAGGGAGCGCGGGTCATCGGCTCCGACCACGATCCGGTCCGGTGCGCGGAAATCCTCGACCGCGCTCCCGGCCTTGAGGAACTCGGGATTGCAGGCGATGGAGAAGGGCTCAGCGGTGCCCTCGGCGATCTTCCCGCCGATGGTCTCGGTGGTGCCCACCGGCACGGTGCTCTTGATGACGATGAGGGTGAAGCCCTCGATGTTCGCGGCGACGGTTCCGGCCGCCTCGAGGATCCTGTCAAGGTCGGGCTTTCCATCCTCCCCCTGCGGGGTCTCGACGCAGAGGAAGACCACCTCGGCCTCGGCGACGGCCGCCGCCGCGTCGGTGGTGAAGCTCAGCCGGCCGGCCTCGGCGTTCCGGCGCACCAGGTCATCGAGGCCGGGCTCACTCGAGGAGATGTCGAGGTCGCGCAGCCGCTCGATCTTCTCCGCGTCGATATCGACGCAGCGGACCTCGTGACCCTGCGCGCTGAAGCAGGCGCCGGTGACCAGGCCGACGTTTCCAGTTCCGATGATCGAGAGCTTCATAATGGGATTCCTTCGCTTCGAGCCGGGCCTTGCCGGCTCTTGAGGAGACTATATTAGAGTTTCCACCCGCCTCGGAGGAATCTCCATTCAGAAAAAAAGCGGGAAGTCGAGCGCGTTGGCGTCTGCCCGCTCTCTGCTGACCATTCCCGGGAAGGTCTCACGTAAAAAACGGACGAGGCCAGGACTCCTTTGGGGAAGCCCTGGCCCTCGCCTGAAACGGTATCGACAGGCCGAGGGAAGCGGAGTCACGTCTTGCGGAGGTTGGCCGTAAGGCCAGGGTGCGACGTGACAGTCCGCCCGAATCGTCAGCTTGGGTCTTGCTTCACTTACGGAAAAGGGCGTACAGCCTCGAGCCAGTCACCGGAAACTTTATCGGTTTTATGTCACAGCTATGTCACCAGCGGGGCGCCAGGAGGAGAAAAAAACGCGATGTTCGGTATTTGGCAGGTTGGCGGCGCTGAATTCAGCGTTTTCAGCGGGTCCCGAGCCGCCGGTGATCATACCTGGCTGCCGGTGCTCCACTGGTGACATCGTGGTTACAATGTCCTACAATCCCTCCCTTTTGCATGGAACGGCTAAAACAGAAAACAGCAGAGCGAGGTTTCAGAAGAGATGGCGAAGACCAAGTACGTCTACTTCTTCGGCGACGGCAAGGCCGAAGGAAACGGTTCACAGAAGAATTTACTCGGCGGCAAGGGCGCGAACCTTGCCGAGATGGCGGGGCATGAGGACCTTAAGCTGCCGGTGCCGCCCGGCTTCACCGTCAGCACCGAGGTCTGTACTTATTACTACGACAACCGCCGCCGCTATCCGCCGGAGCTGAAGGCGCAGGTTGACGCCGCCATTCGCAAGACCGAGCGGGTCATGAAGAAGAAGTTCTGCGACCCGAAGAACCCGCTGCTGTTGTCGGTGCGCTCGGGCGCCAGGGTCTCGATGCCCGGCATGATGGAGACCGTGCTCAACATCGGCCTGACCTCGAAGACCATCCCCGGCCTTATCAAACAGACCGGCGGCAACGAGCGCTTTGTCTACGATGCCTACCGCCGCCTGATCACCATGTACTCCGATGTCGTCATGGAGAAGGCGGCCGGGATCGAGCCGAAAGAGGGCAAGGGCATTCGCCACCAGATCGAGCATCTCTTCAATAAGAAAAAGAAAGCTTTGGGCGTCAAGGAGGATACGGATGTTGGCGCCGAGGATCTCAAGGACCTCTGCGAGAAGATGAAGAAGCTGGTGAAGAAGGTGCTCGGTAAATCCTTCCCCGATGATGGCGAGAAGCAGCTCTGGGGCGGACTCGGCGCTGTCTTCGCCTCCTGGAACGGTACGCGGGCGATCGCCTACCGCGAGGTCGAGGGGATTCCCCATGAGTGGGGCACCGCCGTCAACGTCCAGACCATGGTCTTCGGCAAT
>JAKUSY010000135.1 GCA_022451445.1 Planctomycetota bacterium | reverse complement strand
AACGCCTCCGCTGCGGAACCATCACGTGATGATTTCCTTGATCACCTTGCCATGTACGTCGGTGAGACGGAAATCCCTCCCGTTGTAGCGGTAGCTCAGGCGCTTGTGATCGATGCCGAGCTGGCGCAGCATGGTGGCGTGCAGGTCGTGCACCTCGACGATGTCCTCGGCCGCGTGGTAGCCCAGGTCATCGGTCGCTCCGTAGGTAACCCCCGGCTTGATGCCGCCGCCGGCGAGGAACATGGAGAAGCCCATCATATGATGGTCACGCCCGTCACCCTGGGCCATCGGGGTGCGGCCAAACTCTCCGCCCCAGCCCACCAGGGTACTGTCGAGAAGGCCGCGGCGCTTGAGATCCTTGATGAGAGCCGTGGTGCCACGGTCGACGAGGTTCATTGTCGTGGCGATCCCCTTCTTGATGCCGCCGTGATGGTCCCAGCCGCGATGGTAGACCTGCACGAAGCGCACCCCGCGCTCCACGAGGCGCCGGGCCAGCAGGCAGTTGCCCGCAAAGGATCCATCGAGCCCCTTGATTCCGTAGAGCTCGAGAGTCTCCTTGTTCTCGTCGTTGATCCGGGTCAACTCCGGGACGCTCATCTGCATCTTGAAGGCGAGCTCGTACTGGCTGATGCGGGCGGCGATGCCGGGATCCCGCAGCGTCTTCGCCCGGCCCCGGTTGAGCTCACCGACCGCGTCGATCACCTCGCGCTGGGATCCTGTTGAGACCCCCGGCGGATTACGAACGTAGGGGACCGGATCGCCCGATGAATAGAACTGCATCCCCTGGTGTTCGCCCGGCAGGAAGCCGCTGTGCCATTGCCGCGAAGCGATCGGCTGGCTCTGGCCGCCGCCCGTGGAGGTCATGACGACGAAGCCCGGCAGGTTCTCGGCCTCGCTGCCGAGCCCGTAGAGCAGCCAGGAGCCCATCGCCGGGCGGCCGCTGATCGTCGTACCGGTATTCATGAAGGTATGGGCCGGGTCGTGGTTGATCGCCTTGGTCTTGAGCGAGCGGATGATGCAGAGCTCGTCGGCGAGCTCCGGCAGGTGCTTGAAGGCGGTGCTGAGCTGCTGCCCGGACTTGCCGTAGCGCTTGAAGGGATATTGCGGCGCCATGCACTTGAGCGCCTTGTTCTGCAGCTGGGCGATCGGCTGGCCCTTCGTAATGGAAGCCGGCATCGGCTTGCCGCCGAGCTCGGCCAGCTTCGGCTTGTAGTCGAAGGTCTCGAGATGCGATGGCCCCCCCGCCATGTAAAGGAAGATGACCTGCTTCGCCCTGGGAGGAAAATGCAGCGGCCGCAGGAGGCCCGGCCTGGCAGGATCCGCATCGGCGCCACGGAGGCCCCCGGGTGAGAGCAGCGAGGCGAGCGCCGCTCCACCGAGCACATTGGCCCCATGGCCGAGAAAGGCCCGGCGGCAGAGTTCCGTCTGATCAGGCAGGTTGTTCTGCATGGCGCTTCCAGTTCAATTGCGGGTGATGGTCTCGTGGAGATTCAGGATGGCGCGGGTCACCGACATCCAGGCCGCGAGCTCGACGGCGGAGAGCTCCCCTGCGGCAGGGTATTCGCCGACAGCAACCAGCTTGCCGGCGGCGTCCTTGTTTTCACGGAATCCGGCGAACTGTTTTTCGTAGAGCTTGACCAGCGTCTCGATCTCCCAGGACTCGGCATCCCGGCACAGGACCCGGCGACAGGCCCAGTTGATCTTCTCAGACGGCGACTTCCCACCCTCGCTCATCAGCTTCTGGGCGAACACGCGGGCCGCCTCGACATAGATCGGGTCGTTGAGCAATACGAGAGCCTGCTGAGGAGTATTCGAGCGCGGACGCTCGGCAACACACTCCTCGCGGCTGGGAGCATCGAAGGCCCGCAGGCTCGGGTGCCAGAAACTCCGGCGCCAGTAGGTATAGACCCCGCGGCGGTAGAGACCATCGCCCTTGTCCTGCTGGTATTTCGCCTGGTGGTAGAGCTTGAACCAGTAGTTGGCCGGCTGGTAGGGCTTGACGCTGCGGCCGTACATTTTCCCCGAGAGCAGACCGCTGGCAGCCAGCGCCTGGTCACGGATCTGCTCGGCCCCGAGCCGAAAGCTGTTCTGCCAGGCCAGGAGATTATTCTCCGGATCAGCTCCGGGTTCCCTGCGCGAAGGAGTCGACGCACGGCGATAGGCATCACTCATCGCCATCAGCTTGACCATGTGCCGGATGTCCCAATCGCTCTCGATGAATTCCACCGCCAGCCAATCCAGGAGATCCATGTGCGTCGGCCAGGCGCTGCGGGCGCCGGCATCATCCAGCGTAGCGCTGATACCCCTGCCGAAGAGCAGCTTCCAGAGCCGGTTGACGAAGACCCTGGCGGTGAGCGGATTGTCGCGGGCGACCATCCAGTCGGCCAGGTCGAGCCGGGTCGCCCGGCGCTCGCCCACCTCGAGCTTGCCGAAGTAGACCGGGATCGCCGGAACGGCCTCGGGGCCGGAATCATCGAGCCAGTTGCCGCGGGCGAGGAAACGCATGAGGCGGGGCTTGCCCGGCTCGGTGATGATCGTCGTTGCCATCGGCGGGGAGCTCGTGAGCTCCCCGAGTTTTTTCTCCAGTGCCGCGATCCGCCCGCCCCCCTCGCCGGTGTCCTTGACGTCTTTGCCCGCAAGGAGTTCTTTCAGTTCGCGAAGCTCCTTCTCCAGCGGCAACACCTCGAGAATGTGCTCCATGGTCGGCAGCTTGACCTCGCGCGGCTGGGCGACGCCGCGCTCTTTCAGGTCGGCGAAAAACGCCGCGAAATTGTAGAAATCCCTGCTCGTGATGGGGTCGTACTTGTGGTCGTGGCATTCGGCGCAGCCGGTCGTCATGCCCAGGAAGATGGCGCCGGTATTGCGGACCCGGTCGGCAGCGTACTTGGCCATGTATTCCTTGGCCTGCGCCCCCCCCTCGCTGGTGGTCTGGTTGAGGCGGTTGAAGCCCGAGGCGATCCTCCACTCGGCGACCTGGGCCGCGCTGGCATCCTTGTCCTTCATCAGGTCACCGGCCAGCTGTTCGCGCACAAAACGGTCGAAGGGCTTGTTGTTGTTGAAGGCGGCGATCACGTAGTCGCGGTAGAGCCAGATGTTCTGGTGAGAGTCCTTCTGGTAGCCGACCGAATCGGCGTAGCGCACCAGGTCGAGCCAGTAGAGCGCCAGGCGCTCGCCGTAGCGCGGCGAGGCGAGCAGGCGGTTGACCAGGCGTTCCCAGGCGCCGGGCTTTTCATCTGAGAGGAACCTCTCGCGCTCAGCCGGGGATGGCGGCAGGCCGGTGAGATCCAGGCAGGCCCTGCGCAGCAGGGCAGCACGCCCGGCACGGGGCCCGGACTCGATTTTGGCTCGCTGAAGCTTGCGCGCGATAAAACGATCGACGGGATTTTCCAGCTTGTCGAGCGAATCACCGGAGGGAAGCTTCGGACGTGTCGGCGCGACAAAGGCCCAGTGGTCCTGCCATTTCGCCCCCTGCTCGATCCAGCGTCGGAGGATCGCGACATCCCCTGGTGAGGGCCTGCTCTTCTGGCTGGGAGGCGGCATCACCTCATCCTGATCGTCGGTCGTGAGCCGCTCGATCAGCTCGCTTTCCTGCGGCTTGCCCGGCACCAGGAACCCTTTGCTGACGGCCCTCTCCACACCGGCGCGGGTGTCGAATCTCTGCTTCGTCTCGCGCTCGCGCTCATCCGGTCCATGGCATTTGAAGCAATGGTCCGAGAGGATCGGCAGCACATCGCGGTTGAATTGCACGGCCCCGGGAATTTCCGCTTCAGCCGGCGCTCCCGGAACGAGCGCGATCGCTATGATGATTACAGGTAGATTCATCAGCTTTCCGGATTCTGAGATTTTTCCATCCTGCCCCGCCCAGGGAAGCGCCTCAGGCGATCAACTCATCGAGGCCGCCTGAGGAGTCGGCGAAGCGCTCAACGGGCAGGCGCATTCGCTCAAGCATGGTCACGAATACGTTGGCGAAGGGCGTCTTCTTGGAGTACTTGAGGAATTGTCCCTGGCGTACGCCGAGCCCCCTGCCGCCGGCCAGCAGAGTCGGGTAGTTCTGGTTGTTGTGTGTCTTCGAGTTCGAGCTGCCGTAGAGCACCAGGGTGCGGTCGAGCAGGCTGCCATCGCCCTCGGGGGTGTCCTTGAGGCGCTTGAGGAAATAGGCCAGCTGTGTGGCGAGGAACTGGTCAAACTTACCGAGGGCCTCGGGATTCTTACCGCCGCCGTGGGCCAGGCCGTGCCAGTTTCCCTTCAACCCCACCGCGGTGGGAAAGGAATTGGCGATCGTCGTGGCGCCGGCCACCTGGCCGATCATGTAGGTGGCAAGGCGCGTGGTGTCGGTGCGGAAGGCGAGGTACATCAGGTCGTACATTGTACGGATGTATTCCTCCGGGCCATCGGGAGTGGCGCTGAGGTCGAGAGTCTTCGCCTCGACCTTCGGCTTGGGCACATCGAGCCATTTCTGCGAGAGCTCGACGCGTTTTTCCACATCGCGAACCGAGTCGAGGTACTCATCGAACTTGCCCCGGTCGCGCGAGCCGAGGCGTCCGCGAACACTCTTCGAGTGGTTGAGGACCAGGTCGAGCAGGCTGCGGGTATTCTGCAGCTTGCGCCGGGCGGAGGCCTCACCACCCGACTCTCCAAAGAGGCGGTTGAAGATCTGCTTCGGGCTCGACAACGCCGGTACCGGGCGGCCGGTACGGGCAAAGGAGATCGTCGTCGAACGGGTTGGCTCGCCGACGCCTCCATCGCTCGAAAGAGTCAGCGAAGGAAAACGCGTCTGGTCCCCGATGTGCTGGGCCGCCAGCTGGTCGAGCGACATCTCGTTGCCGTAGGACGGCGCCTTCAGCTCCGCGCCCGTCAGCCAGGTGTCACCGGTATCGTGGCCACCGAGGCGGCGGCAGCGCGGATGGGAGAGACCGGACATCACCGTCACATCATCGCGAAGCGGTTCGAGACTCTGAAGCGACCTGCGAAACTTGAAATCCTTCCCCTCACCGCTTGGGAACCAGTTCCAGTCTGCTTTCCCGGCCTTCTCCCCGGGCAACGCGACCCCGAAGGGGAAATAAACAAAGGCCATGCGGCGCGGCAGCTCGGCGGCGGTGGCGCCGAAGCTGAGAGATTCGAGAAACGGCAGGGCGAGGACGGCGCCCGTACCGCGCAGGAACGTTCTCCGGCTTACATCAGGAGTGTTCTTCGCCATGGCTCACCTTTGCTTACTTGGTCCTGAAGGCTTCGGTATCGACCACCCGGGCTATCAGATCGCGCAGGTGGTAGCCGTTTCTTTTGAAGCCTCGCGCCAGCGCGTCTGTCGTTTCTTCATCAGTGAATTCAAGAGAACGACCGAGCGCGTATGCCAGTATTTTCTCACTCAGCGCCCTGGCAAAGCGATCTTTTTCCCTGCTCAGCAGGTGGCGCTTCAAATCCTGCATTCCCTTCAGCTTATGGCCGCCTGGAAGCTCGGTTTCGAGATCGAGCGACTGGGGTTTCGACTTCGGCTTCTGACGCCATTCCCTGCGCCATTTGCCTACCGCATCGTACTCCTCAAAGGAGATCCCCCAGGGATCGATATCCGAGTGGCAGTCAGCGCAGGCGGGTTTCTTCCTGTGCAATTCCATCTGCTGGCGGATGGAGAGCTTCTTCTTTTTCGCAATCTCGCTGTCAAGCTCTGGAACATCCGGCGGCGGAGGCGCAGGAGGCGAGCCGAGCAGGCGGTCGAGCAGCCAGACCGCCCGCCTGATCGGGTGCGACTGTTCGCCATCGGAATTCGCCAGCAGGATGCTGCCCTGGGTCAACAAGCCGCCTCGATGCTGGTCTGACTTCAGGGCGACCCTCTCAAAGCCATTGCCCCTCGGTCCCTCGAGCCCGTAATGCGCCGCCAGCGGACGGTTGAGCATGGCGAATTTCGAATCGATGAACTGCAGCGCGCTCGAGTTGCTGCGCAGGATCTCGGAGAAAAAATGCTGCGTCTCCAGCCGCATGTCATCCTTGAGCAGGTCATCGAAGTCGGGGTGGTATTGCGGGTTGACCGCCACGCGCTTGAGACCTGAAAGGTTCAACCACTGGTCGGTGAAATGCTGCACGAATTCCCACGAGCGTTCGTCGGCAAGCATGCGCTTCACCTCTCTGCCGAGCGCTCCGGGTGCCCGAAGCTTGCCGGCCTTCGCCAGCGAAGAGAGCTTCTCATCCGGCATCGTGCTCCAGAGGAAGTAGGACAGGCGAGTGGCAAGCTCCCAGTCATCGAGGGCGCGACTGCCCTTTTCCCCGGCTGGTTCGACCAGGTAGAGGAACTCGGGCGTCACCAGCACCAGCGCCAGCGTATCGCGCATAGCCACCTCGAACGATGGCGAGTCAGGTCGCACCCGGGTAAAGAGCGAGCGCATGCGCCCCACCTCGGCGGCAGTCACCGGGCGGCGCCAGGCACGGGCCATGAACCTCTCGAGCGCGCGGCGGGCCCGGTCCTCCTCGCGCCCGGCATTTTTTCCCAGCAGGCGTGTGTGGCTCGCGGGCGGCCAGGAGCTGAAAAGCGGCCCCTCGAACTCGACCGAGTGCACCTCGATCTTCGGCTGACTCTCCAGGGCGGGATCCTTCGGTACGTTTTTCTTTTTTTTCTTCTTCTGGCCAGCCTGCAGGAAGCCCGAACCATCGTCGTACTCGTTAACGAGCCGTACCAGGAGTCCGGGATACTTGGGGTTGTGTCCCGGCAGGGGGAAATTCTCAATGCGACCACGGAACTCGAGCAATTGCTCGCCGCCTCCCTTCACGTCCGCCAGGGCCAGGGTCTTCTGCGGAGCGCGCACATCCGCCCGCACTCCCAGGGCTACCCTCAACCTGGGCCAGCCTGCGCCCCTGGGCACCACAGCAGTCGCCCTGACCCGTACGACAAAGTCCCCCTCACGCGGAAATTCATCCAACTTGGCAAGAAACTGCCCGCCGGGAGCGATCAGGTTGCTCACCTCGCCCTTGATCCGTCGAACCGGCGAACTCTTCTCCACCCTGATCTTCACCACATCGGGCCTCTATCCCTCGACAATAGCCTTGGAGAGAGCATTACGGGCAATCTTCAGGTAGTACTCCAACTGCTCGGCCGACATACCCAGCGCCCCACCGTTGTTCTTGAAGCCGTCGGCCGACTTGGGTTCCGGCGGCAGCTCACGGGAAAAGTCGAGGTCCAACCCGAGCAGGTCGCGCAGGGTGTTGGCGTACTCGTAGCGGGTCAACCGCCGCAGCACGACCCGGCCGCCTGTGGAGCGCCGCGCCCGGGCGGCGGCCTCGAGCCGGCCCCTGAGCCAGCCGGTCACAGCCCTGCGCTCCTCTGGGCTGAGTTGGGGCTTGTCCTCCGGCGGCATCTCCCCGAGGCTGAGCTTGTTGAGCGCATCGTGCCAGCGCTCTGCCGCCTCGCCGCGGTCAAAGTCGAGGCTGAGGGTATCCAGCCTCAGCTTCCCTTTCTGCTTTTCGGGGCCGTGGCAGCCAAAGCAATTCTTGCGCAGCACCGGCAGCACGTCCTTCTTGAAGACGTCATCTGAACGCGCCGCCGAGGGCAGCAGAAGCAATGCGATGAACCAGGTTGTTCTCATTTTCCCAATGGGGTCCGAACTTTTCCAATGGTACCTGCCAACAGGCTATGCGAAGGCGCAACAGCAGGCAAGAACAGGGCTGAAGAAGGCCCCTCATGGACCAGCTGGAGAAAATCACAGGTCGCAGGTCAACAGGTCCGGATATTCCACTCCGCCCCTGAAGAGATAGCTCAGCGTGAA
>JAKUSY010000134.1 GCA_022451445.1 Planctomycetota bacterium | reverse complement strand
CCGCGCTCTCCTGGAGCGACGAGGTGTTCGCGGCTACCGCCACCACCCGCGAGGGAGCCATCACGTTCGCCATCGCCTCGTAGAGCCCGATGACCTCGGCGATCGGCGGCATGGGCTTCGCGCTGTGCCGGATGGTCGTACGCGTCGGATCGTAGCCCATGCCCATGGCCTGCGGAGCGCAGCCGTGCAGCAGGCTGAGCGTCACCCCGGAATAGAGGGGATGCACGAGGGAGCCCTGTCCCTCGATGAACAGGAACTCCTTGTCACGGTTCTCCAGGACCAGCTGCTCGGCAGCGCCGGCCACGAAGTCACTCACCACGGCATCGATCGATAGGCCGCTGCCGACGATCATGATGCCGGTCTGGCCGGTGGCGAGGAACTCCGCCGTATGGCCCCTCTCACGCACAGCGGCGGTGAGCTCCAGTGCGGTCAGCATCTTCCCGACACCGCAATCATGTCCGACGGTATGCACCCTGAAGCAGGGTGTATTGCACGCCTCGTTGGAAGAAACCACGATCCCGGCGGGAGGACGGCGCACATCGATGAGCTCACCTCCATACTCAGCGGCCAGGGGCGCGAACTCCGGATCATCCGAGATGAATGTGTGCAGGCCATTGAGAATTGTCATCCCGCGCCTCAAGGCATCGGCGATGATGTCACGCCAGGCGCCGGGTAGCTCGCCTCCAGCGGTGGCGATTCCCATCACCAGGGTATCCGCCTCCAGGCCATCGAGAGAATCCACGAAGGGTATCGCGCCTCCGACGCCGAACACGGCCTGGGCCGTCTCTCCACCGCAGGCTGAATCGAAGACCGCGGCGACCTCCTCGCCGCGGTAGCGAAGCAGGCCCGTGGCGGTCTTCGCCTCTTCGGGATTCGACATCCCCTCTGTCAGAAGTATCATTCGGCTCATGCGTATTCCATCCAGTCCTGTCCGGGTTCAGGATTCTAACCGAACAGCCTGCCGCTGTCGCCGCCGGGAAGCATTGAAAACCCCGCCCACGAAGGCGAAAATACCCCTGTAGTCAAAACCCTCCCCCGCACCCCGAAAACGCCATGCCCCGTCTCGTCAAAACCGTCTGCTCCCACGACTGCCCGGATGCCTGCAGTGTCCTGGTGACGGTCGAGGATGATGGAAACAGCCCCGGTGACGCCCGGGCTGTTCAATTCCGCGGAGATCCCGACCACCCCGTAACAAGAGGCTTTCTCTGCGGCAAGGTAAACACCTACGAACAGCAGGTCTACTCCAGCGACCGGGTCCTCCATCCACTTCGCAGATGCGGCGCCAAGGGCGAAGGCGCCTTTGAGCGTATCGGCTGGGAGGAGGCCATCGCCGCCACCGCCGGGCGCATCTCGCTCGCCGAAGAAGAAACGGGTGGTGAATCGATCCTCCAATATACCTACGCCGGCACCATGGGCCTGGTGAACCGCAACTGTCCCAGCGCTCTCTTCAACCGGCTGGGCGCCACTCGGCTGCGCCAGAACATCTGTTATTACGGCGCCGACGAAGGCTATCGGGTAACGGTTGGAAGCGGCTATTGCGTCGATCCCGAAGACGCGGTGCACAGCGACCTCGTCCTGGTCTGGGGAGCCAATGTCGTCACCACGCAGGTGCACCTGATGCCCTTCATCGACGAGGCTCGTAAAAAAGGCGCCCGCATGATCGTGATCGACCCCTACCGCAACCGCACGGCGAGGGTGGCGGATGAATGGATCGGCATACGACCCGGAACCGATGCAGCGCTGGCGCTGAGCCTGGCGCACATCCTCGAGCGCGATGAGCTCCTCGACAGGGACTTCATCGAGCGCCGAACCATCGGCTTCAAGCGGCTGAGCCGGGAGGTCCTGCCGCGCTTCGCTCCGGCCCAGGCGGCGAAAATCACCGGCCTGGCGGAAGAAGAGATAGAAGGTCTGGCGCGCCAAATCGGCGCCGCCAGCGCCCCCCTCATCAAGGTGGGCATTGGAATCGGGCGAAGCACCGCGGGCGGCGGAGCGGTCCGGGCCATCTGCGCGCTGGCCGGTGTCACGGGCTCCTACGAGGCCCTCGGCGGCGGCATCCAGTACGACACCGGCTGCGAATTCGAGCTCAACCTAGATGCCGTCACCCGCCCGGACTGGCTGAGAGGGAAGCCCCGCGTCCTGAACATGACCGACATCGGACCCGCCCTGTGCGAATGGCAGGAGCCGCCGATCAGGTTCCTCTACGTCCACGGGACGAACCCCGCGGCCACCGCCCCCCTGCAGACGAAGGTACGCGAGGGTCTCTCCAGGGAGGATCTCTTCACGGTGGTGCACGAGCGGTTCCTCACCGACACCGCCCGCTATGCCGACATCGTCCTGCCGGCGCCGACCTTCGCCGAATACGCCGACCTCTACAAGGCCTATGGGCATCTCTACCTTCAATACGCCGAGCAGGCCATCCCGCCGAGGGGAGAATCGAGGTCCAACCTGGAGGTCGTCCAGGCCCTTGCAAAGAAGCTGGGCTACGATGACCCCTGGTTCAGCAGGGATACCAGGGAGCACGCGCGCGCGCTGCTGGATGGCTCGCATCCCAACCTCGAGGGTGTCGACGCCGATCGCGTGCTCGCCGGGGAGACCACCCGGCTGAACATCCCCAGGAAGACCGCCGGCTTCGCCGAACGATTCAACACCCCCTCGGGAAAGCTCGAGTTCTATTCCACCGAGCTCGAGGAGCAGGGCCTTCCGGCGCTGATCGATTTCACCGGGGAGGGGGAGTCGGAAGAAGAAGCCGGCGATTGCCCCCTGCGCCTGATCACTCCGCCGGCGCATTCGTTCCTCAATTCGTCCTTCGGCAACCTGGAGAAGGCGAGAAGACGCGAGGGCGGCCGGCCCGTGCTCATGATCCATCCGGATGACTCAGGTGAGATCGAGAGCGGCGACGAGGTCGAGATCTCCAACTGTCATGGTTCCGTTCGCCTCCAGGCACAGGTGACAACAGACACCAACAAGGGTACCTTGGTTGCCGAGGGAACCTGGTGGCCCTCCCACGGAATCGAAAGACGCGGCATCAATACGCTCACATCGAACAGACTGACCGATCTCGGCGGCGGCTCGACCTTTCACGACAACCGCGTAGCGTTGAAAAAAATCTGAGGAAGCCTCTCCATGGCCGGCAAGAAAGAGCAGCTCAAAGCCCTCGAGGAGGATATCCGCCGCCACCGCCGGCTGTATTACAACAAGCAGCCCGAGCTCAGCGATGCGGAATTCGATGAGCTGATCGACAAGCTGAAGGAGCTCGACCCCCACAGCGAGGCTCTCGCCGAGGTAGGCGCTCCCATCGATCTCGACCAGGTCGGCCTGCCCACCAAGGAACACCGCATCCCGATGGGATCGCTCGACAAGGTCACGGAGGAAAAGCTGGAGCTCTGGGTGGAGAAGGCCGGGCCGCTCTTTCTCATCCAGGAGAAGCTTGACGGCATCAGCCTCGAGCTCGAATACCAGGAGGGCCGGCTCGTTGACGCGATCACCCGCGGGAATGGCTTCACGGGCGAGGTTGTAAGCCACAACGCGGTACATTTCAGCAACATCTCCACGGAGCTCCCCAGCCCCTTCACCGGCAGCGTCCGCGGCGAGGTCATCCTGCGTCTCAGCACCTTCGAGGAGCACTTCAAAGAAAAAGATTTCGCCAATCCCCGCAATACCGTCAGCGTGACCGTCAGGAAAAAACACGGTGATCGGTCGTTGAATAAGTACTTCGAGCTCTTCTTCTACGATGTGCTCAGCATCGGCCGCGAGTTCGAAAGCGAGAAGGAAAAGATGGGCTACCTCTCGGATGAGCTCGGTCTCGCGGTGGCCGTAAGCTATTTTGACCAGACGATGGAGGGACTTCTCGAGATCTACGACCTCTATGAAGGAGACGGGGAAGCGAACGGCAAACGATTCGAGCTGGACTACGAGATCGACGGCCTGGTCGTACGTTCGGACTCGATCGCGCTACAGCGGGAGCTCGGCAGCCGCCAGAACCGGCCGCGCTACGCCATGGCGTACAAATTTCCCTCCTCCGGCAGCGCCACGAAGCTGCTGGCTGTCGACTGGTCCCTCGGCCTCGGCTCGAGGCTCACTCCCGTGGCCCGCCTGGCGCCGGTGCAGATCGCCGGCGTAACGGTCGCCAACGCCACCCTTCACAACATCGACGCCATCGCCGAGCTCGACCTCCGCATCGGTGATACGGTCTTCGTAGAGCGCCGGGGAGATGTCATCCCGAAAGTCGTACGGGTCCTCGAACCCGGCGGCGGGAAAAACCCCGTACCCCCAAAGACCTGCCCGAGCTGCGAAACCCTGCTTGCCATGGACGGAAAATACCTGGTCTGCCCAAGCGACGAGTGCCCCGGGAAGACCTACGGCGACATCCTGAAGTGGATCAACTCCCTGGAGATCGATTCCCTAGGTGAGAAATGGGTCGGCACCCTGATCGAGGCCAGGCTCCTGGAAGATCCGGCTGACCTCTACGCGCTCTCGAGCGAGTCGCTCGTCCCGCTCGAGCGAATGGGGGACACTCTCGCCGCCAAGATCATCCAGAACATCGAAGAGACCAGGAATCCCCCGCTCGAGCGCTTCATCGCGGCCCTCAACATCACCGGCTTCTCACGCCAGCGCGCCCGCATGCTCATCGACGAAGGCATTGTCACCCTCGAGCAGCTCCTGGCGATGACCTCCGGCGAGATCGCCGCCGTCAAGGGCTTCGCCGACATCTCCGCCGACGGAATCGTTGCTGGCCTTCAGAAGCGCGCAGAGCTTATCAAGAAGCTCAAGCGCCTGGGGGTTGAGCCACGCAAGGGCGAACCGGCCGAAGAGATCGATGGAGTCCTGAATGGAAAAACCTTCTGCTTCACAGGGGCCATCAAGCGTATCAATCCGCGAACCGAGAAGCGCTTCACCCGCAAACAGCTGCAGGGCCTGGTCAAGGCCAACGGCGGACGCTCTCTCAAGGACGTGACCTCGAAGCTCGACCACCTGGTCCTGGCGAACCCCGACTCGAAGTCCTCCAAGGCCAGGAAGGCGCGCGACCTCGATGTGGACATCCTCTCGGAAGAGGAGTTCTTCGCTCTCCTGGACGCCTAAAGACCTTCCTGCTAAAAGTCTCCAGCGCTTATAATTCCGGCAGCGGCTGAAACAGGTAAATAACCAGGGAGAAGCTCTGATGAGATATTCCATCGCGTTCGTGGTCCTGTCGCTATGCGCCGCCCGGGCCGGCGCCGGCGATGAGCAATACGCGCTCGGCGCGGACTCAAAACGCAGGGAAGGAACCCCTGCCGGCAAGGTCTCGAGGCACAGCCACAAGAGCGAGATCTTCCCCGGCACCGAGCGTGACTACTGGGTCTACGTCCCCGCCCAATACGACGGTTCAGCGGCGGCCGCGGTGATGGTCTTCCAGGACGGCAAGTGGTATGTGAACGAAAAAGGCCAGTTCCGCGCCACGGTGGTCTTCGACAACCTGATCCATGCCGGCGAGATGCCCATCACCATCGGCATCTTCATCAACCCCGGGGTGGTCCCGGCCTCAAAGAAGGGGGCCAGGGCGAGAAGGAACCGGAGCTTCGAATACGACACCCTCAGCGACCAATACGTTCGTTTTCTCGCCGAGGAGATCATCCCGGCGGTCGGAAAAAACTACAAGCTGACCGATGATCCCCGGATGCGGGCCATCGCCGGCATCAGCTCCGGCGGGATCTGCGCCTTCACCGCCGCCTGGGAGAGACCGGACTATTTCCACAAGGTCGTCAGCCACGTCGGAAGCTTCACCAACATCCGCGGCGGGCACGTCTACCCCAGCATCATCCGCAAGACCGAGCGCAAGAACATCCGGGTCTTCCTGCAGGATGGAGCGAACGATCTCGACAATCTCCACGGCAGCTGGCCCCTGGCCAACCACCAGATGGCCGCCGCCCTGAAGTTCAGCAAATACGATTTCGGTTTCGTCTTCGGCGAAGGAGGCCACAACGGAAAGCATGGCGGCTCCATTCTCCCCGACACCCTGCGCTGGCTGTGGAGAGACTGGAAACCCGTACCCGAGAAAAAAGCCGGCAAGGACGACGGGGGAGAGAGATGAAACACGCCGTGCCCGGCCAGCGCCTGGCCGCCCATCTGCTGCTTGTCCTCTTCGCAGGAGGCCTGCCGGCCCAGGACACGCCCCTGGAGCAGGTCCTCATCGACGGTGAGGGGTGGGAGCTGGTGGGTGAGGGCTATAAGTTTACCGAGGGGCCCGCCTGCGATCCCGCTGGCCGGCTGTACTTCACAGATGTTCCGGGAGACACGATCTACCGTCTCGACGACAGGGGCAAGCCGGGGGTCTTCGTCAGCGATGCCGGGCGCCCGGGCGGCATGATGTTCGGACCGGGCGGAAAGCTCTACTGCACCCAGGGAGCGAAGAGAAGAATTGTCGCCTACGACCCCGAGGGCAAGCTCGAGGTCATCGCCTCAGATGTACGAGCCAATGACCTGGTCGTCACCGGCAAGGGAGGGGTCTACTTCACCGATCCGCGCGCCAGGCGAGTCTGGTACGTCGATCCACAGCGCAACAAGAGAGTCGTTGACGAAGGAATCGAGCGGCCCAACGGCATCATTCTCTGGCCGGACCAGGGCACCCTGGTGGTGGCCGACACGAACTCATCGAGTCTCTGGACCTTCCGGATCGAAAAAGACGGCGGCCTCGCCCACAAGCAGGCCTACTACACCATGCGCCTCACCCGGGACAAGGCACCCCAGAGCGGCGCGGACGGCATGACGACAGACCGCGATGGCCGGCTCTACGTCGCCACCCATGCCGGCCTGCAGGTCTTCGATACCCAGGGACGGATCAGCGGCGTGATATCCAGGCCCCAGAAGGCTTTTCTCTCGAATGTCGTCTTCGCCGGCAAGGGGCTGCAGACACTCTACGTCACCTCCAGCGACAAGGTCTACCGGCGCAAAACGAAGGTCAGGGGCCTGCTCTTCTCCCCTCACCAGGCCCCTCCTGCAAAGCCCTGAGTCAACGCACCGGCATCACAACCCTTCTCTTGAGATCGTAATAAGCCCCCGCCGCCAGGCTGCTTCGCCTGCCCCGGGCGTAGAAATGCGCCTTGTGGATTCCCAGGACCTCCGCCGCCGAGCCGCTGACCACGATGGCGGTGCTCTCATCGAGGCCGATGCCCAGCAGCTGGGGAAAACGAGCCACCAGGGCTTCCATGTCAGCCAGCCGGCCGCGCTGGCTGAAGTGCTGATCGACCGCCGCCCCGGGAAGAAAGCCGAAACCTCTCTCGTATCCCTCCGCCATGATCTCCCGGTTGCCGAGCGGGTTGCCGCGCACCATATAGGAGGCCTGGATGGAAGCTCCGGCCGAGCTGCCCCCGATCACGCCTCCTCTCCGGAGAACCCCGTGAAAGAGTCGCTCGACCTCCGTGTCACCGTAGGCATCGACCAGCCGCCACTGTCGGCCGCCGCAGAACCAGATCCCCCGGGCCTCCTGGAGGACCGCGGCGAATCGTTTCGCCCTGAGGTCCCCGGGGCTGCGGCCGTGCAGCACGACCAGGTTCCGGGCTCCCTGCCGTCTGAGCATCGTCTCTTCTCCGGGTCGCCCGGGAACAGGATCATCCATGGCGGTAGGAATGACCGCGATCAGGGAGCCCGGGCCCCCGGCGAGATCGATGAAACGGCGAACGATACCGGCCGGCATTCCACCGCCACCGCCGAGAATAAGCGCTCCGCGGGACACCCGCGGCACGACCTCATCGGCCGATGGAAAGCTCCCGGCCGCCCGCGCCGCCGCGGCGCGACGCAGGGCGGTGAGGTCCGCCACGAAT
>JAKUSY010000133.1 GCA_022451445.1 Planctomycetota bacterium | reverse complement strand
CGTCGGCCGCGGGCTGCTGCAGGGCGGCGCCGTCAAGGGGCGGAAGGTATTTTACCTCGCCGGCGAGCACCACGCCGAGGCCCATGGAAGTCCCCGGCTGGTGAAGCTCGGCGAACACCAGGGGATGAATTTTGAGGGCCAGGTCTCCAGCCTGCGAATAGCCGATGATCACAAGGATGCGGGCCTCCCCGTGAGAGAGCTCTCCGCGGAGGCCTGGGTCCGGGTAGACCAGGGCGCTCCCTGGGGCGCGATCATCGGCGCCTTCCAGGACAACGGCAGCTATGAGAAGGGCTGGATCCTGGGCTATGTCGGCTCGCGCTTCTCTCTGGCGATCCAGGGCACCGGCGGCGCGGGAGCGATGACCTATATGACCGCGAACGCGGATTTCAGGGCCGGGCAGTGGTACCACGTCGCAGGCACCTATGACGGCGCAGAGATGAAGCTCTATGTCGACGGCAAGGTGGCGGCCTCGGGCAAGACCCAGAGCGGCCCCATCGATTATCCGCCAACCGCGTTCTACGAGATGGCGGCCTATCATGACGATGATGAGTATTTCAGGTTGAAGGGCGCCCTGAACGAGGTTCGGGTCTACAACCGCGTCCTGTCGGCTGCCGAGTGCGCTGAGCACAGCCGGTCGAAGAAGCTCGAGGGTGGCGGCGGCGCCCCGGCCGCCGGTGAGGAGAGCCTCGCGCTGGAGTCGGGGCCTTTCCTGCGCTTCAGCGCCCTGGACAAGGCCGTGGTGCGATGGGAGACGGCCGTGTCCTCGAGGACGGCGCTCGTCTTCGGTCCCAGGGACGGCGAGATGAAGAAGATCGAGCTGGAGGGCAGGAGGAAGAAGCATGAGCTCGAGCTCACCGGGCTTGCCCGCAACAGGCTCTATACCTACTCGATTCTCGGGGGAGCCGGGGACAAGGAGCTCAGCACGAGAGAGTACGAGTGCGATAATTTTTTCAACCTGACGCTACCTCCTGCGCGCCCGGAGGCGAACCCGTATTCCAGGGAGAAAGGCGGGAACCTGGCCGGCGATGTCGCGGCGCGTATCCTCGTCGAGACGGGTGTCGATCGCGGCATCTGCCTGGTCCTCGGCAGCGGCGATGGCCGGCTGGCCTGGGAGCTTGCCGCCCGCAGCCGGCTGCAGGTGGTTGGAGTCGACACCAGCGAGAAGGCTGTGGCGGAGGCCCGCGCGATGGCCTACAAGGCGGGGGTCTACGGCGTCCGGCTGAAGTATTACAAGGTGGATTCTCTCTCGAAGCTGCCCTTCACAGGGCATTTCGCCAACCTGGTCGTCTCGGCGGGGATGATCGAGAAGGGACGCTGTGAGGGCAGCGCCGCTGAGCTCTTCAGGATCTTGCGGCCGAGTGGAGGAGTCGCCTACCTTGGACAGCCTGCCGAGACAAAGCCCGCCCTGACGAAAACCAGGCTCGCATCCTGGCTGAAACGGGGCAAGGTGAAGTTCGAGGCCATCGATCGCGATGGCGCCTGGGCGCTCGTGCGCCGCGGGCCGCTGGAGGGGGCGGGCTCCTGGACTCACCAATACGGCCTCGCCGACAACTCTGCCTTCGGCGGCGAGAAGCTCTCCGGGGCGGGAGGCATCAGCGATCTCGATGTCCAGTGGATCGGTCGTCCGGGGCCGAGGGCGCAGCCGGATCGAAACGGTCGCAAGCCCTCTCCCCTGTCGACCAACGGCCGCCTTTTTGTCCAGGGCCTGCACAGGATCATCGCTCTCGATTCCTACAACGGCTCGATCCTCTGGAGCTGGGAGATTCCCGCCATGATGCGCTTCAACATGCCGCGTGACTGCAGCAATTGGTGCGCCGATGGCGACAGCGTCTTCGTGGCGATGGGCGGCCGCTGCTGGCGTATCGATGCGAAGACCGGGGCTCTCAGCAGGAGCTACGAGGTTCGCCCCGGCGACATCAAGGACTGGGAATACGACTGGAGCTACCTGGCCCGGGAGGGGGACACGGTCATCGGCAGCGGCGTCAAGAAGGGCACGGCCTATACCAGCTTCTGGGGCGGCTCCGGCGCCGGCTGGTACGATGCCAAGAGCGGCCCGGTGACCCACAAGGTCTGCAGCGAGAACCTCTTCGCTCTCTACGAAAAATCCGGACAGCTGAAGTGGGAATACTCAAAGGGCGTCATCGTGAATCCGACGATCACGGTGAGCGGGGGCCGGGTCTATTTCGTGGAGAACCGCAACTCCGGGGTCAAGAAGGCGTCCGATCGGAGGGTGGGCTCGCGTTCGCTCTGGGCGGACCAGTATCTCGTCGCCCTCGATTCGGATTCCGGAAAAAAAATATGGGAGAAGCCGATCGATACCGCGGATGGAGACGTTGTCTTCTATCTCGCCAGCGGCGGCGGCAAGGTGGTTCTCGTCGCCTCCGGAGGGCGGAAGTACCACACCGATGTCTTTGATTCGGTAACCGGCAAGGCCCTCTGGAAAGACAGCTTCAGCTGGGGGCAGGATCATCATGGCGGCCACATGGCGCGGCCGGCGATTGTCGGCGGCGAGGTCTACGTCCGGCCGCGGGCCTATGACCTGGCGACGGGAAAGGTGCTCAAGAAGAGCCTCCCGGGAGGAGGTTGCGGGACCTACGCCGCCACCTCGGGCGCCTTTATCTTCCGCTCAGGCAACGTGACCATGTGGAACCGCTCGAACGGCAAGGTGACGAGCTGGAGCAGGCTGCGCCCGGACTGCTGGCTCTCGACGATCCCCGCCGGCGGGATGCTGCTCTCTCCCGAGGGCGGCGGCGGGTGCAGCTGCGGCTCCTGGCTGGAGACCTCGATCGGTTTCATTCCCGTCGCGCGGAAGTGATAGTCCCGGCGCTCTCCTATACGACGGGGCCGGCGGCGGGGGGAGCTCCCATCTTTTTCCGATCGCTTTCCCTTATGTTCCTGTAGATAAAGCCGATGACGAAACTCACCATGCACAGGAAGAGTCCCATCATGAAGAGAATGCTCCAGGTGAATCCCGACGCCGAACCGGAGTCGATACTCCGTCCTCACATGACGCATTGCGCCCGCGCGATGGCTGGAGCCAGGAAGAGGGCAAGCCAGCACAGGGAGATGAGGTAGAAATTTCTCATAGCCGGAGAGTATAGCCTTCAACGGCCGCCCGTGACCAGTTCCGCGGCTTTAATCGTGCCGTTCTTGTTCCGCCCGCTCGCTTGCTTTACCATCTGCGGCTTGTCAGAGACCACACGACCTTCCACTAAAATTGGCGGAAGGGTATTTTCCGTCCTCGTTCCGCTGGTGCTGCTGCAGTATGCCGCCGGGGGAGCTCTCTATCCTTTCCTGGGGCCCTATCTCGAGAGCGCCAAGGGCTTCGACGTCAGAGAACTCAGCCTGCTGGCGCTGGGGGCGGCGGTGGTCAATTGCGTGATGCCCTTCGTCTGGGGGGCCCTGAGCGACCGTGTCATCGCGGTCAACAGGCTCATCTGCCTGCTCCATCTGTCGGCGGCGTTTTCATTGCTGCTCTTTTCCCGGGGGGCGGGACTCATCATGTTGACGGGCCTCTTCGCCCTCTACACCGCCCAGCAGCAGCCGACGAATTCGCTCTCCAACGCGCTCTGCTATCACAACCTTGCCGACCCGCCGAGACAGTTCGGGTCCCTCAGGCTCTGGGGCTCGGTCGGCTGGGCGCTGCCATCGGTGCCGATCGCTTTCTGGCTTCTGGATGGGGGGGAGCGCTCGCTGCATTTCATCATCTACCTGACCTTCGGGCTTCACCTCGCCCTGGTCCTTCTCTATCCCTGGCTCCCCCATACTCCGCCTGCCGGCCGCGAGGAGGGCTCGGGAACCTTTCGGGCCGACCTCAAGGGGTTGTTCCTGGCGCCGGGCTTCGCGAGGCTCCTGCTGGTTACCTTCCTGGCGCAGGCCGGCTTCGCGATCATGTTCTACCTCTCGCCCCTGGCGCTCTCTCGCTCCCTGGCAAGCTCGGATATTCGCCTGGGCTGGCTGGGGCCGATCCAGACCGTGGGGGTGATCCTGGAGATTCCTCTCTTTCTTCTGCTTCCGCGGTTCCTCGGGCGCTTCGGCTACAGGAAGGTGCTGGCCGCGGGGATCGCGGCCTCCCTGGTCCGCCACATGGTCTTCGCCACGTCGACGGAGCCGTGGGTGCTGGCGCTGGCCAGCCAATTGATCGCTCCCTGCGTGGTCTTTTTTCTTATCGGTGTGAGCCTGGCGATCAACTCGATCGCCGGCAGCGAGGTTCGCGCCACATCGCAGACCCTCCTCGCCCTGACGGGCTCAGGCCTGGGCTCGGTCCTGGGGCTCGCCGCCAGCAGCGGGCTTTCGGCGGGCGACTCGGTGAAGGCGGCGTTTTTTTTCGCCAGCGGCTGCAGCCTGGTCTCGCTGCTGTTGCTGCCGGGGGTCCGTTTCCCGGGAGCGTCGGCCGGCACCGGTGGGGTGGAGACCTGAGGTTTATTCCTCGAGGGCGTCCTCTGCCTCGTCCCTCTCAGCCTCGGGCTTCTTTTCGCCGAGGGTGGCCATGTATTCCTTGAACTGTTTCTCGAGGGCGTTGAATCCGCCGCCGCCTTCCACCTTGATGTACTCGGCGAGGGAATCGTTGCTGACCTTCCCCATGTAGTAGGCGCTCAGGAAGCGAACAAAGTCCTCCTTGTAGACCTCATCGTTGTAGTGCATGAAGAAGTAGCACAGGGATCCCGCCAGGCAGTAGTTGAGTCCCCTGTTGACCTTGTGGAACTGGTCGTTGTCGATGTGGGCGAAGGACTGCAGGCCCCAGTTCTTGCTGGCGGCCAGGAAGCGCTTGGCCGTGACCATGCGGCTGCCGCCGGTCTCGTAGCCGGGAACCCAGTGTCCATCTAGCTTCTTCCAGGTTTCGATATAGACGGCGATGCCCTCGACGACCCAGTTGTTGCCGCGGCTGCCGCCGCTGCGGGTCTCCTTGGTCTCAGCGAAGAGCTGGTGGGCGACCTCGTGATAGAAGGTGCGGTAGGTCTCCTCCTCGTTATCCGACCAGTAGAAGCGCGACTTGCGGTCGCTGCCTGAGTAGAAGCCGGCCGATTCTTTCAGCAGCTTGTCGTTGCCCTTTTCCTGCTTGACGTGCAGGAGATAGTCGTTGCGGCTGGGAAAGAGGATGACCTGGTGCATCTTCTTGACGTCCGGGCGGTTGAAGAGCAGCTTGGCTCCGGCGATCTGATCGTAATAGCCGATGAACGTCCTGAAAAACTGGGTGTGGAAATCCTCGAGCTTCAGCGCGAATTCCCAGGCTCTCTCCCGTCCCATATTGGTCAGGACCTCGAAGTGCTCGCTCTTGACCGAATAGGGCGCGTACTCGTTGCGGGTGCGAATGGATTTCTCGCGTTCGGCAGGGATCCATTTGCCCTTGTAGGGGCGCAGGTCTGCGTCGAAGTCTTTCTTCTTTTTCTTTTCGAACCACCCCTCCTTCGTGATGAAGTTCTTCCTGCGCTGGACGTATTCCCAGGTGCTGACCCACTCCTTGGTCTTTGTGTCTTTCTTGTAGCCCAGGATTTTACGGGCCTTCGAATCGTCCGGACTGATCTCGAGGACGTGGCTGATCATGTCGAAGGACCTGGTGAAGAGGCCGACCTTCATGCAGCCGATAGCCAGCTTGACCAGCTCGGCGCCCTGCTTCTTGTCGGCCGTTTTCAGCCGCGTGAGCAGGGACTTGCCGTTCTTTTCGTTTTTATCCGCGTCGCCTTCCTGCTCGGCTTTCTCGATCTTCTCTTGAACGTCCTCGAGCCTGGAATAGTCGGGGTTGATCTCCTTGATCCTGTCTGCCAGCCCGGCGGCCTCCTTCTTGAGGCCCTGGAGCGCGGCCCAGTTCGCTACCCTGACGAGGTCGCGGCAGTACTGGTCCTGGAGCTTCCGGGTGCGTTTTCTGAGGGCCGCCTCAATTTGCTCGTCACGGCTGAGGCGGGTCGTCGAGGACCGTTTTCTCTGGCCGTTGGCTGTGGCGGGAACAAGCAGGACGGCGGCCAGGATGAGCGAAAGGATCGCCATGGGCCTGCCGCCGGTAGGTTTTCTGTAATTCACGGTTTTCTCCGGAGGGGCCGGTCCTGTTACCGGCTCTACTTCTTTGACTTGTTTTTCTTCACCCGCGTGAACTTCTTGAGGAAGCCGGCGACATCCTTGTTGAACCGCTTGGATTCTTCGCAGAACGGCATGCAGGAAGAGTAGCCGTAGACGAGACAGAGCCCGCGGTAGTACTGGGCGATCGCCTTGGAGGCCTCGATGCTGTTGTAGAGGCTCGACCTGCCGGTGATCACCAGGGCCGGGATCCTGAGGGCCGGCTTCTGTTCCTTGAAGAGGTCAAAGTCCGGAATGGCGACGCTTCCCATCACGTGGTTCTTGACCGGGTAGAGCATGCTGATGACGTAGTCACGCTCATCCTGGAAGAAGAGGCTCCAGGAGCGGCGGTCGATGCAGCCGCCCTCGCCGTCCCATTTGGAGATCTCGTTCTCGCGCTGGTAGGAGTCCAGGTTGCTTTCTCCGGTTTGAGAGTTGAATCTCCGGGTCAGCCCGAAGTAGTGCATCTCGGTGTCTTTCTTGCTCTTGCCCTGTCTCTCGAAGCGGTCTGTCGCCCTGGCGTATTCCTTGACGCCCGATAGCGGCGTCACCAGGAGGATGCCGGCCACCGACCTGGGGTATTTCTTCGCGTAGCGCATGGCGATCCAGCTGTTCATGCCGCAGGCCATGATCGCGAAACGTTCCTCCTTGGTTTCCTTGCGCAGGTCCTCGAACGCGTCGACCAGCTGGTCGATCGGATAATAAGGAATCTGCTTGGCGCTGACGACTCGCAGGTTCTTGAAGCTCTTTACCGGAGGCAGCTTGATGTAGTGGAGCTTGTGTCTCGCTTCGAGTCCGGAGAGAAACGGCAGCATGATGTTTTCACTGTAGCCGTAGGGGGGGATGATCAGGATCGGGACTCCGATTCCCGAACCGCGCTCCGAGGATTCGAGCGTGACTCCTCCGAGGATCGACACGGTCCTTCTTTTCTTGAGCTTGTGACCGAGATCCTCGGCGGCCTTCTTGGCCTCTTCATCAGTTTCTCCGAGCTTGTAGTCCGGGTCGTTCTTCGCCGTCTCCCACCAGGACAGCCAGTATTCCGCCTTGGGGCCGCGGTAGGCCTGGGTCAATTCGTTGAGGGAGCGCTCGAGGAAGGTCTTGACGACCGGATCCTCTTCTTTCTGAAAGCGCTTGACGAGGGCGTCGACGGCCTCGGGTTTCTTGTGGACCCGCAGGCTGTGGACCACGACCCGGCGAACCGTGGGGTCCTTGTCATCAAGGGCCTCGTAGAGGTGTTTGTAGAAGATAGGGTCATCCATCTTGGCAAGGGCGACGGCCATGCCCTGGCGAACCGCGCGGTCCTTGTTCTTCTTGAGGCCGTTGATCATCTTTTCGAGTACCTCGTCGCTGGCGGCGGTCGCCAGCGCCTTGATGGTGCCATCACGGTCGAACCAGGGCATCTTCGCCATGATCTTGACGAGCATGCTGAACTGGCTCTTTTCCTCGGGGTTCATCTTGGTCCACGTGTCGTGGCGAATGAGGGAGTTGGGAGAGCGAAGAGCTTTGCCGATCGCGCTCTTGCTGACGCCTTCCTCCTGCCCGTTTACCGTAGGAGGCAACAGGGCCAGGGCGGCGCAGAGGGCCGAAAGGGAGAGGGTCGGAATACTGAAAGAGGTCATCGATTTGTCCTGCCTGGAGAGTAGATCAGAAATATGGAACCGTTTCCCTTGTCGCGACGGCTACCTTAACGTGAGGAGACTGGATAGATTATTCTAAGTTGATCCGGAACAGTCGCCCATAATTTTTTGCCCGGCGATTGC
>JAKUSY010000132.1 GCA_022451445.1 Planctomycetota bacterium | reverse complement strand
ACGACTGATCGTCAGAGATGATCAGGAGTATGTTCGGCAGGCGCGCCGCGAGTTCCTCCATGGGAAACAGGACGCCGAAACAAACCGCCGCAGCGAAAAAAACCCTCACTGGGGAAACCTCCATTGCCGGGAAAAAACCTTCAGGCCGAGGCAGCACGATACCCCCCCCATCGGCCCACCACCACACCAATCCAAGGAGTAGCCTTCCGGGGTTCTGGGAGACGTATCCTTGCGTGGACCCTCAGGCCTGCTGCAGGGCATCGATATCGAGCGGCACCTTGCAGTCAAGACGCGCTTCGGCACCGGGCATCGGATATTTCAAGCCGGTGGCGCAATTGAATAGAACTGCCGACTCATCCGGTCGGATCCGGCCGCCCCCCACCTCCTGCAGATAGGCAGCGAGGGTCGCGGCCCCCTCCGGACACATCAGAAACCCGGATTCCGAGGCTGCCCGGTCACGGGCGGCAAGGATGCTCTCATCGCTTACCGCCACGGCGAATCCCCCGCTCTCGCGCACGGCCCGCAGGATAAGAAAATCGCCCACCGCACCAGGCACCCGGATTCCCGCGGCGACGGTAGCCGCGCCCTCCCAGGGCTCGGCATGCTCAAGGCCCGCCTCAAAGGCGCGCACCATCGGAGCGCAGCCGGTGGATTGCACAGCGACCATGCGTGGCAGCTTCGCGCTGACCCAGCCGAGCTCCCGCAACTCTGCGAAAGCTTTCCACATGCCAATCAGGCCGGTTCCGCCTCCTGTGGGGTAGAGAATGACATCGGGAAGTTCCCAGCCCAGCTGCTCGGCGAGCTCGAGCCCCATCGTCTTCTTACCTTCTATGCGATAGGGTTCCTTCAAGGTGGAAAAGTCAAACCACCCCATCGTCTCCCGACCCTCCTCCACCAGCCGCCCGCAATCGTTGATGAGCCCGTTGACCCTCCATACCTTCGCCCCCTGCAGGGCGGTCTCCCGCACGTTGATCTCGGGCGTGTCATCCGGACAGAAAACCCAGGACTCGATCCTGGCGCGGCTGGCATAAGCCGCCAGCGCTGCCCCGGCGTTGCCGTTGGTCGGCATCGCCACGCTCCTGATCCCGAGCTCCTTCGCCATGGAAACCGCCAGGGCAAGTCCCCGGGCCTTGAAGGAGCCCGTCGGAAGACGTCCCTCATCCTTGACCAACAGGCGGCCCGGGCCGGCCTGCAGGTCCGGCAGAGCCACCAGCGGCGTCAGCTCCTCGCCCAGGGAGATAATGTTTTCGCCGCGACGCACCGGCAGAAACTCGAGGTACTTCCAGAGGCCACCGCTCCTGGCCGACAACGTCTCCCTGTCAAGCTCGGCGCCCAGGGCATCGAGATCGTAACGAACCAGCAGGGGCTTTCCCTCACGCGACAGGCCGTGGATGCGATCCGCCTCATAGGTCTCGCCGCTGTAGCTGCACTCGAGATGGGTGACGAACGTCTTGTGGGGCATCAGCGGACCTTGCCCAGGCGCAGCGTCAATTTATCGATCCTGCCGCCGAATTTCCCGGGAGCCTCGTAGGCTCCCACCGCGGCGCCCCCATCGTTGCCGACATGGAGCCCCTCGATAGGAACTCGCTGCATCGAGCCCGAGACCTTTCCCTCGGCGATGACCCCGCCCCCCGCCTTCAGGGTCACCTTGCCGTTTTTCGCCAGCACCGCCTCGACCTCCACCGCGCCCTCGGGTAGCTTCCCCGCCGCCGTAACGGTCTGCAGTTTGCCTCCACGGCGCACCGCAAGCGCCAGGCGCCCATCCTTGACGAACAGGGCGTAACCATCCGCGGTCCCGCCATGTCCCAGGATGACCCCATCGGTGTGGCCTGCCGCGAGGCTGGCGTTAACCTGCAGGCGCTTACCCTTGACGTCAGGGGAGGCGGAGCCCTCGAGCGTTGCGCCGGCCTTCAATTCAAAAACGAGCTTCTTGCTGAAGCTCTTCAGCTTGCCGGCTCCCCGCGGATAGATCGGCAGCACATTGGCGCGCTCGGCGTAAGCCTGCCACAGGGCCGCTAGCCTGGCGGCCAGCTCAGGCTTGCTGGCGGACAGATCCCGCAGCTCGGTACGATCCTCAGCAAGGTTGTAGAGCTCCCAGGGAGAATCCCGTCCCTTGGCCACGAGCTTCCAGGCCCCCTCACGAACAGCGCGGTTGGCCTCGTGCTCCCAGAAGATGGCCCTCTCCCCCAGCGCCTTCCCGGCAAAGGCAGGAACCAGGCTCACCCCCTCCAGTGGCTTGATCTTATTGCTCTCATACTCCGCCGGATACTTCGCCCCTGAGACGGCGACGCAGGTCGCCATAATGTCTATGAGATGGCCCGGCTGGCTGCGAAGCTCGCCGCCGGATGAGATACCCGCCGGCCAGTGCACCACCAGCGGGGTCGAGATCCCGCCCTCGTGCACCCAATGCTTGTACTCGCGAAACGGAGTGTTCGATGCATTCGCCCAGGAAAGTCCGTAGCTGGCAAAGGAGCTGTCCTTTCCAAGGACCGCGTTTTTCTTGCGCTCAAAACCCCATATCCCTCCTTCGGCGCAGCCGCCGTTGTCCGCGAGAAAGAAGATGATCGTATTCTCGAGCTGCCCCGTCCTCTTCAGCGCCGCGGTGATGCGGCCGATCCCCTGGTCGACGCGGTCAATCTGGGCAGCGTAGATCGCCATGCGGAGCGCCATGTTCGCCTTCCGGTCGGCGGGAACGTCCTTCCAGGCCTTAGCGGCAGGATCGCGGTCCGTCAGCTTCCAGCGCTTGTCGACAAGATCCATGCTCATCATCCGGGCGTAGCGCTCGGCGCGCAACGCGTCCCAGCCGCCAAGATAGCGTTTGCGGTACTTATCGATATCCTCTTCGAGAGCGTGCAACGGCCAGTGAGGTGCCGTATGCGCCACGTAGCAGAAAAACGGCTTGCCGGCGCTCTTTTCGGAGTGCTCCTCGATGTACTTCACCGTCGTATCGTTGATCGCATCGGAATAGAAGAAGTTCGCCGGGTATTCGTTCAGCTGGGTGTTCTCGAGGGTCAGGGATTTCGGCGTATAGAAACTGCCGGCACCCTGGATCGTCCCGAAGTACCGGTCAAAACCGCGCTGGCGCGGCCAGTTGTGCTTTGGACCATCCGCCCCGGTATGCTTCGTCACATGCCATTTGCCGGCCATATAGGTCGAGTACCCGGCCAAACGCAGCACCTCGGCGATGGTGACGCAATTGCGGTTGAGATCACCGCGGTAGCCATCGTGGCCGAGGTCAGTGGTCATCCAGCCCATGCCGGCCTGGTGCGGGTAGAGACCCGTCATCAGGCTGGCCCGGGTAGGACAACAGCGCCCGGTATTGTAAAACTGCGTGAACCGCACCCCCCCCGCGGCGAGAGCATCGATATTCGGAGTCTGCACCTCGCCCCCGTAGCAACCGATATCGGAATACCCCATGTCATCCACCATGATGAGGACGATATTGGGACGCGCGGCGGCCGCCTGGGCAAGGCCGGCGCAGAAAAACGCTGCGAGGTAAGCGACTGTGAATCTCATGACCCCTCCCGATGGACATTCGCGGTTCTGATAAGACAGGAACCCGACAGTATACGGGGACTCGCCCACAGTACAATCAGCCAGTGGGAGCGGAGCCGCGCTCGAGCGCCGGACGAGGGGCATAAAAAAAGCCGGGCGCGCCTCGAAAGGCACGCCCGGCTTCTGATTCGCGTAGTGTTCCTACGCTGTTCAGCTTAGCGCTTGAACAGGTAGAGGATCACCGCCAGCGAGAGCAGGCCCGTGAGGCCCTGGCCGCCAAGCGAGCTCACCAGACCAGTGATGTTCTTGACGACATCACCATAAAACGCGCCACCTGCGCCTTCACCGGTACCAAACAGCACACCAGCGACGACACCCAGAGCGAGAAGGTAGATTCCTACCTCCGTCACATCACGAATCAAACCTTTAAGGGTTCCAAGGACGTTATCCATGATCCCTCTCCTTCAAAAAACGGTTTCCCGATCCAGGTCCGATCCTCAGCGCTCGCAGGGGATCTTTTCCGGATCTTAATGAACCAGACAACGCCGGTAAAACCTCAAGGCCTCACCGGCCACAAAAACAAAACTCAAAAATGAACTTCTACTCGTTCTCCTGGCTTTCAGGATTTTTCGCTGGCGGACTTGAGCAGTCCCATAACGATACAAGCAGTAATCAGGCCCGTGAGGCCAGCGCCTCCGAGATCCCCGACCAGCTTGGTAATGCCGCCAACAACATCACCATAAAACGCGCCATCGGCTTTGCCCATGAGAACTGCCATGACCACGCCAAGAGCAAGCAAACAAACCGCAACGCCCGTCAGTCCAGCGACCGACCTCTTTACCGTACCGATGATGTCACCCATCATATCCTCCATAGAAAAAAAAACTTGCCTGCCGCTAGGGGTCCCCTCTCTGGAAACCCCCGCGGCCCAATCTGAACTTGAACTCAACACTGACCCCGGAACAGCTCTTCGCCAGACCCTGTGGTCTCGGCTCGATTTGATCCGGAATACCCGTCCAGATCGCGCAAACTTCCTTTCGCTATGCGCTACGCCTTATATCGTTCCTGGTCCGTCCCGCCTCGAGGAGACCGCTCAGGCCGGTCTCGATACAATCAGCAGGCGCCGCCTTCTCACTTCTTTCCGTGCGGCTGAACCAGTTGAGCGAATGCTAAAGGTCTACAGGATTGCGTTCAAGGGTGTTTTTTTCACCGATGTCCCTGTTCGCGGTTCCGATATATGCAACTACCGGTAAAACGGGATTATTCCAGAAAAAGACCCCCGAAAGAAAAAATGACGCCAGCCGGCAGCTCTCACCAGATCGTATTTAAGTGGTTGTGAAAGCCCACATCGTTCTCTTTTTCACTAAGTCGGTTTCGGAAGACCTCTTCAGGAAAGTAAACGGCCTGAGTTCATTGGTAAAATCAGGCTTTTTCCGATCCCGCCCAGGCTTCTCGCCAGGGCAAAAAACAGGCATCCGAGACTCAGAGAGTGCCGTTCTTTTTTAATACGGCAGGTACTGCCCCCTGATCGGGAGACACCATGATCTCTGGAGTTATCAGTACTTTAGGAAAACCCCTAAAAACACAAACCCGATAAGTCCACCGCAGATGGCCGGAAAAAAGATTGGAAAAAACTTCCCTCACATCGAGTTCGAAGTGATTTCTGCCAGTTTCATCGGCATCAGAGTTCAGCGGCGCGAGACCTGGATAGACGTAAAAGGCCTCAATCAGGCCCCAGAAGCCCGATGACAGGCCTCAAGCCAAGTCGGCGGTTACCGCTGACAAGAGAGCTGATGGCGTAGCGGTTGCCTGAGCGGCAACTTACCGGCTCGTAAAACCAGCCACCGCCACGGACCACATGGTAGTCTCCGGTCCCGTTATAGACTGGATCCGGCCCCGAAGCCTCTTCTGAGGCGTAGAAGCCCTCATTGTAGACATCTCCGCACCATTCGTAGAGATTGCCATGCAGATCATACAGACCGAAGGCATTGGGGCGCCTTGTTCCGACTGCATGAGGACGTCCACCGCTGTTTTCGACATACCAGCCCATATCAGCAAGTACACCGGTACCTGCAAAGGGGCCGCTGGAGCCCCCTCGGCAGGCATATTCCCATTGCGCCTCACTGGGCAGGGAAAAACCGCTTAAAACGATAAATTCAACGACATCATCCCAGGAAACACGCTCAACCGGCAGATTGCTCGACTCAACTCCCTCGGCAAGAGCATCTCCCTGGAAAAAAGATGGGTTGGAGCCCATTACGCCTTCCCATTGAGCCTGGGTCACCTCGTATTTACCCACCAGGAACGCGCTCAAAGTCACAAGGTGAAGGGGGCTTTCATCTTGCCAACGATCTTCCTCGTTCTCAGGGGTACCCATGAGGAAATCGCCGCCAGGCAAAAGGACGAATAGAATCCCGGTATCCCTGTGCTCGAATTCCGCGAAACCCTGCTCATTATGCCGCTGGTAAGCCAGGCCGGCCGGAATCTCCCGGGAGCAGAAATCACCGGGCGCCTCTCCAGCCAGGAAGAAGTACTCGACCAGGACGATCGCATCCGATAAAGACACCGCTCCGTCGCAATTGGCATCGGGCCGGGAGCCCGAGGGAGACGAAGGACCTCCCCGATAGAGATGATTGAGCAGGTAAACTGGATCGGCAATGTTCAGCAGGTTGACAGCGTTGGAATCGCCGAGGATGGAGGCATGAGCCCCCCCTGGAACGCCAACCAGGAGCGCAACATGCAGAAAAACAACAGCAAGCAGAGAATTCCTACGGATCACCGTCCCTTTTACCTCATTTCAGACCTCCAGCAAGACTAAGGGCTGGTCAACGTCGAGGCAAGATCGGTTAGCCGTGGCGCCTTCAGCGGCGTTCTCAGTGCTCGTGCGCCTTGAAGAGCTTGCTCTTCATGTCCCCTCCGGAGAGCACATAGGCGATGAGGTCGAGAATCTCCTCGCGAGAGAGCCTGTTCAGAAGCCCCTCGGGCATGATGGAATTCGGCAGCTTCCTGCGCGTGGCAAGCGACGACTTGCCGAGGACCGCCGGAGCCGCCTTGGCAAGCGGGTTGACGATCACCTTGACCTGCTTGTCGGTCTCCTCAACAACCATCCCGGTAACGATCTTGCCGGTGCGCTGCACGAAGGCGAAGGTCTGGAACTTCTCGTCAATGTCTTTCGAGGGGTCCAGGATGGAACGAAGGATGTGCTCAGCGGTGCGCTTCTTCGGCTCGAGCTTCGCCAGGTCAGGCCCGAAGACCTGTCCCTCGTTATTCAGACGATGGCAGGCAATACAGTTGGAGACTTTGAAGACGCTCTTGCCAACCTCGAAACTTCTCCCCCCCAGGGACCTGATCGGGGCAGCCAGCTGGTTGAAGGTCCACTCCGTGTTGCGCTGGTTGAGCTTGAGCAATTCATCCTTCAGAGGCAGAGGGTTTCTAGACAGGTAGCCTGCCCGGTCGGCCAGGTAGGCCTTCAGATCGGCGACCACGTAGAGCCCGCCGTACATCCGCTGCCAATGTCCGGGATAGGTACAGACGTAGGGATAGATCCCCGGCTTCACCGGCGCCTCGTAGGTCAACGCCTGGGTCTCACCGGGCTGCAGCAGACGGCTTGCCAGGAGAACCTTGTCGGTCCTGGGAATGTAATGGCGCTCGATCGCATCCTCGGCGGTGCCTGTCTCCTCGGCCAGCTTTCCAACCTCTTCCAGGGCGCCCGGCGTAGTGATCGCGAAGTTGTGGGGCATGCTGTCGGTATTGGTAAACCGGAATTCAACCGGCTTGCCGGCCTGCACCGCGATGCGCTCCTTGTCGTAGATCATCCGGTGGGGAACCGTCCCGATGGCGATGATGCGCACATCGAGGTTCCTCAGCCGGGACTGAACTTCCCTGGCCTGCTCCGTGGGCAGCGTCTGGGCGAGCTTGACCGTGAGAAAGAAAGCCGCCACCGCCGTGTTCGAATTCCGTTCACTCGCCGGAACCTCGCTGAGGTAGCCGACCAGGTTGTCCACCAGCGGGCGGACCTGCTCCTTTATCCAGTCTTCCCGTGGAATATTACGCAGCACCGTGATCGCCGCGGAACGATTTCGTCCCGCCTTGAGCCGCGTCGTCAGGTCGGAAAACTTTTCCTTCCCGTGGCCGGGGATCGTACCGAGTGTCTCGATCGCGAGATCGTGTATTTTCTCATCTCCGGCCTCGGGCTTGAGTCCCGGGGGAAGCTCTGAGACCAGGATCCGGACCTTTGAATACAGCCGGGAGCGAACGTCCTCCTCCGGGATCCTCGAAACCGCCGCGAGGAAGTCACGCAGGCCATCCTTGCTGGTCGAGGCCTGCAGGTAGGCATCGTCGCCGTTGCCGACGGCGGAAATCAACGCGCCGTAGCAGAGCCGCCTGACCGCGGAGGTCTTCGCGACGGCCGCCAGGCTC
>JAKUSY010000131.1 GCA_022451445.1 Planctomycetota bacterium | reverse complement strand
CGGTTGAGATCGAATAGATAGTGGTTGAAGCGGCCGCCGGGCCAGCGCTGCGCGCGCTCCGAGGCCAGGGGGGCCGGGTCCGCGACGATGCCGCGGTTCTCCCGATGAAAATTCACGAACCGATCCCTCCCATCGGGATTCTGGAGCGGATCGATAATCACCACCAGCTTCTCTAGCATCGACCGGGTCTCCTGGCGGAGATCGGCGAGCAGATGATAGGCCGTGAGCAGGGCGGCATCCGTGCCGGAGGACTCATCCCCGTGGACGCTGTAGCTCAGCCAGACGATGGCGGGCTGTTCCTTGATGAGCTTCTCCACATCGGCCGGCGCGCCCCGGCGAGGATCGCTCAGCAGCAGATTGTTTTCGCGAATTTCTTCGAGTCTCTCGATGTTGGCCGCGGATGATATGACCAGGTAGTAGAGCGCGCGCCCCTCGTAGCTGGTGCCGTATTTCTTGAGCCTGGAGCGAAAAGGAGCCGCGCGAACGAGCTCCCGGAGATAACGCTCAACCTCACCATGATTGGAGACGTCTTTGCCCCAGGCGTGAGCGAGAACCTGGTCGAGGGATGGTATCTTCCTGTCGGGAACCAGCTCCTTCAGGGGCATAGCGGCCTCAGAACTCTTGCGGTCGGGGTCGGTTTCTGCATCCTGTGTCAGGAGAGAATCACCCAACAGCAGGCATGGCAAAAGAACCGCTACCCCGGCAATGAGATTAGTGGACAGCATGATGTGTTGACCGTTTTCCTTTCAGAACCCTCGGAAGAGATGATTATCCCACTTCTCAATTGTCTCGCCACGCCATTTTCTTTGCGCAGAGACGGGGATCCTGAAGACTGACAAGAAAGAAAAGGCATGTAAAACATGAAGGACAAGAGCACCACCATCAGGGAGCTTCGAAACCTGGTGGCTGAATTTATCAGGGAAAGGGACTGGGAACAGTTCCACGACCCAAAGAACCTCGCCATGTCGATCGCCATTGAAGCGGCCGAGTTGATGGAGCATTTCCAGTGGGATCGAAATGAACAGATTCCGGCCATTCTCGAGGATCCTGGCCGCAGAAAGGAAATAGAGGAAGAGCTCGCGGATGTCGTATGCTACTGCCTCTCACTCGCCAACAACCTGGAGATCGACCTGTCTGAAGCGGTCGAGCGAAAGGTGCTTAAAAACGCTGAAAAATATCCCCCCGGCGAGTATCGCGGGCGCCACAGCTGAGGTCATCCGGCCTCATCCGGACGCCCCGATCCGGGCGAATAAAAACCTAAAAAACCTCTTACAAACTTTTATTGACAACTCCCTGATCGTGGTGGCTAATTGAGATCTAAAGACTTTCCGGGGATTTTTCTCGGGGTCAGGTTGTTGGACTTCGCCAGGAGAACGATGGGGCACGTAGCTGGAAACGTGAGTTGGATACGGGAGACCCGTGGCGGGCCTATCGAAGGCGTCGGCGCTCTGTCTCTCCATCGACTCTCCTCCGGGAGCGCGCCGCAATCTCCTCCGGCAGACAGTTCTGGGGAAATTAATGAAACGGTATCAGATGAATTCTGCCCGTGCCTCTGGGAGGGTCGCACGGTAAAGCTCGTTTAGTCATATATACAGTTGTGGTTTCTTTAATCTAGAGAGGAGGTCAAATTCAGATGCTGAATTCGATCAAATACTTCGTGGGCGGAAGAAGCGCCGCCCAAAGGATGGGACGGCACGCGGCCGCTTGCGCCCTGGCTGTGCTCCTTTCGCAGGGATTCACCTCGACAGCGATGGCTGGCGAAGAGCCCGGCGTACAGGCGCGGCCTGAAATCGTGTTTGTCTCCAGGCACCTCGGGAGGGACAGGGAGTCCGAACGCGACTCCGTGGTTCGCACCGCCAGTCGCGGACAGCTCCAGGTCATCGACGCCGACGGAGGAATCCGTACGCTCGTCGATTCCAGGCTCAATACCAGGGATCAATCGATTCCTGTTGACGTCATGGATCCCGATGTTTCTTACGATGCCACTCGCGTGGTTTTCTCCGGGTTCTCTTCGCAGGAGAACGGCTGGAGAATCTTCGAGGTCCATGTCGATGGCTCCGGCCTTCGCCAGCTCACGCACGATCTGCGCGAGGTCGATCTCGAGCAGTTTGGGGACAACGCCGAGAGGTTCCAGGGTCACGACGATCTCGACCCCTGCTACCTTCCCGATGGCCGTATCTGCTTCGTCTCAACGCGCTACCCTGAGACCGCTCCCGATGGAAGAAATCGGGCGACCAACCTCTACGTCATGAACGCTGACGGCAGCGACATGCACCGGATCACCACCGAGCGTTTCGGCGCCGACACTCCCGTCGTCGATCCTTCGACCGGGCAGATCGTATACTCCCGCTGGTGGAGGACCACTCAGCTTGTCGAAACAGAGACGGGCGAAGAACCCGAGCCGATCCGTCCGGGCTCTCCCGGCTACGTTATCGAGAACGAGTCCGAAGAGATCTCTCCCGGCGTCTCGCTCCCGGCACCTGTCGATGCGAGCGCCCTGCGCAGTGTCGATTCCGAGGCCTTCCCCGGGGTCAACAGCTGGTTCCTTTCCAGCGTGAACCCCGATGGTACGGGGCTTCAGATGTTCTCGGGATTCCGGCTCGACCGCGAGGAGACCCAGGCCTACAGGCCCAGCTTCACTCGCGACGGAAGAGCCCTCTCGCTCTTCATCCCGGTAACACCCGTGATCGGAGAGCCCGCGCCTTTCGGTCTGAGGCTCTACACCCGCGGCCCTGAGAAACCGGAAGCCGTGGGCGGACCGCAGGCCTTCCCCGGACAGACCATCGAGAGAGACCTTCCGCTGCTTCCGAACCTGCCGCCCTTCCCGGGTGTGCCCGGAGAGGAGCTTCCCCCGGAATTCTTCGAAATCTTCGAAGGGATACCGGTCGAAAACGAGGTCCGGTTCTCCTATGAGAGCGCGGTCGAGCTGCCCGACGGCAGCCTGCTTGTCAGCGCCGCCCCGGTCACCAGCATCAGCGTGGAAGGACTGCCGACGCCGCGTCCCTCCCAATTCGACCTCTACGTCATGGAGAGTCCCTCTGCCGACAATCCGGATCCGGAAGCCACGATGCGGCCTCTCTTTGAACGTTCCCGACTCGACCGCGACGCGGCCCTGCTGGACGCCACGCCTATCGTCGTTCGTGAGCTGCCCCCGGTCATCCGGGACCTCACGACCGACACGTTGACGAACGATATTCCGCAAACGGCAGAAGAGGCCGCGAGACTGAACGGCACCTTCCGCTTCATTGTCGAGAATATCCACTTCAACGCTCCCGTAGACTTCAACGTCGCCTCCTCCCCGCCCATCGGGCAGGGCCTGGCGCTCGAATTCTACATGGCTCCCCAGGGCAGCAGTACCACGGGAAACGATGAGCCTGTCCTGATCCATCGCGAAGAGATTGGTCCGGATGGCAGGGTCGAGGCCGAGCTGCCCGCGGGCGTACCGCTCTTCGAAGTGGTCCGCACCCCCCAGGGAGCTCTCGCCCAGGGCCGTGACGGCCAGGTCTTCCATGTCGGTGGCATGAACTTCGGCCGTGAAAACCGCACGGCTCGCTGCGTCGGCTGCCACGCCGGCCACACCATGGTCGAAGTGCCGGACAATGCCCAGGAGCTCAGGTTTACCAACCTGGCCCCGAGCGCGGCTATTCGCGCCAGCTCGGCGTTTGGCCGCGTAGTTCCGCAGCGTCCCATTCCCGCTCCCGTAGAAGACGCAGATGCGGAAGTGATCATCGGCCTGCCCAGGAATGCTCCCGGCGCCGTGCCGGCCATCTTCCCGCCTCAGAACCTCCTCGACCGCTCGACCATGGCGATGGGCAACGAGTGGGTAGGAGCTGGAAGCCGGAGCACGAGCACCGTTCAGATGCGCTGGCCCGTTCCGATTCGCAGTCGCCATGTCGTGGTTCACGCGCCTGGAGCCGGCCCCGAGGTCGGTATCTTCGGCGAGCGCGACCAGGAGATCCGCGGCTTCGTCCTCGAGACGACCCTCGGCGGAGAAACTGTTGAAGAGCTCGTCGTGCGGCGGCGGCTGACCTCCGGGAACCGGATCAGCATGGAGCTCGACCTGGAGCGTCCCTTCGACGGCCTCACCATCACCATCAATCAAAGGGACGTCGTCGGACTGTACGAAGGTGAGCGCGGTCCGGCCCTTTCCGAGATTGAGGTCAATGGAATGGTCGCATCCGTCTCCACGGTTCCGACCGCGACCTTCCGACGCGGTGACTCCAACTGCGATGGGAGCCTGAACGTTACCGATGCTATCGTCGTCCTCAGCCACCTGTTCACTGACGGAAGTGACCTGTGCTGCGAAATGTCGGCTGATACCAACGGCGACAACACCCTGAACCTGACCGACCCCGTCTACTTCCTGAGCTACCTGTTCAGGGAGGGCGGGCGGATCGCGCCTCCCGGTGCGGACTGCCGCACGGTAGCCCAGGGCGCGCTTTCCTGTGACATCCAGATCTGTCCCTGAGGACGGCTGGTGTCTCGCGACGGTTTCCCGGGTCCCGCCCCACAGGCGGGATCAGGGCGATCGTTCGCCCTCTAATCCTCCCCCTGCCCGCTACCTCGAGAGCTTAAGCCTGGCGACCACGGGGTCGTGATCGCTTGCCTGCACGGCAAACTCGCTGTTGACGTGCACGACGTCATATTCAGCCCCGGCGGCCAGACGCTCGCTGACCAGCACGTGGTCAAGGGTCTGTGAGTTGCCCTGGAAATTGTAGGTATAACGTTCCGGCAGCGGGAGAAGCTCTGAGAGTTTCTTCAGACGCGCCTTCCCGGCTCCGGCGCTCTTCATCGGCTCCTCGAAGGGAAACTCGTTGAAGTCGCCGAGGACCAGGATCGCCGCGCCGGGTACGGCAGTCGCGATCCTGTCAGCCACCGCGCTGATCTCGCCAAATTGGGCAACACGCCTGTCGAACCCGCCGTTCGCCGGCGGTTGCCTGCTGCCGTACATCGGCGGACTTCCGAACTTGGAGGAGAGATGGTTGTTGATGACAAAGATCCTCGAGCTACCGAAGAGGAACTCGCAAAAAAGAGATTTCCGGCTCGACTGGAAAGCCGGCAAACCGACTCCGATTCGAGATGGACTGGGAGGAAGGCCTTCCTTCTCCTCCCGGTAGCGAACGATCTTCAGCCGGGCAGGGTTGAAGAGAAACCCGACTCGTATGTTTCCGCCGGGCTGACCGCCATCTTCCCCTCTGCCGGGATTGATCTGCAGGAAATCATAGCTGGGCCCCCCGGCGGCGGCGACAGCGGAGACCAGGACCTTGAAGCTCTCACTCGCATCCGCCCCCCCATCTGCAAGGGGCCCATTGTTGTCCTGCATCTCCTGCAGAGCCACGAGATCGGGTGAGCGGAGATTCCCAACCAGCTGGGCAGCGATCAGTCCGGCCCGGTCGACAGCGACGGCCGAGAAGTTCAGAACGTTGTAGGAGGCGACGCTCAGGTGATCTTCATCTCCCCGCAGGCTGGTCACCTCGGGCTTCAGCCCCCTGTCCTCATGCACGGGCTTTCCCATCGGCTGGATCATGAAATTCCCGTAGCTGTAATCCAAGACACCAATAACCCCTTTCAGAACATCTACCACGTTACACCAATGGGACTTTTCCACCCTGACCTTCATCCTCTGAGGGTTGATGTCATCTTCACGCAACAGAATGCCGCCGCGCGGCGTCCTCATGCCAAAGTCACCGTCGTTACCCGGTACAATCCAGGCGTCGTAATACTTATTGGAGGGCCCGACAACGACAGCTTCGCCGATTTCAACAAGCATCCCCTCGAGGCTCTCATAGAAATCGATGCCGTCCTGCGCGGGATCGAAGGGGGTCGCCGGGTTTTCCGGCTCACCGCCGACGGAATCGTTGTCGATGATTTTTCCGGGAGGGAGGCGCCCTCCGGCAGCGATGGCCACAAAGGCCGGGAGCGGCCGGTCCGATGCGATCAAATCCACCGCCGTCGCCTCGATCCCGGTCATGGGGAGGTTGCCGGTTTTTTTTCCTCCCGGGTAATACTCCGTCACCCTGCCGAATACCATGACCCTGTCTCCCCGGGCGGGAACAGCCACCTTCTTTCCGACGTAGACTCTCAGGGCCTCGGAGGTGGAATCATCCCGGTCAGGAACGGGGTCCTGCAGAAAGAAATGGTCCTTTCCCGTGAAGGTAACGATTCCGACAACACCGGAGACATCCCGACCATGATAGGGCGACCGGTGCGACCGGCCCTGTATCTCATGGATCCTCGGTCCCCCCGGCTCAGGTAAACCGCTGCAGGAGGAGATGAGCGCCAAGAGCACCAGGCGTCCGAAAACGCCCATCCAACCGCCAGGCGAAGAAACCCTGTTGCGAAGTGATATTTCACGCATCAATCAACCGGCCTCAACCTCTCATGATCTCGTTGATCTCTTCCTGGTCGGCAGCTGTGGGCAGGCTCCAGTCTTCCTCGTAACCGAAAACCTCGCGCACGGTTCTCGAGCCGAAGCTGTCATCAATTAACTCGAAGTGTTCGGGACCGACCAGAGCCGGATGCCTGACGCCGCAGGCCCTGCTGAGCTGCAGGACTTCTTTTCGCAAGGTGACGACATAGTTGGCCAGGCGGTGGGCCTTGGCCGTCGGGTCGAGCCCTCTCATCAGCCATTTTGACTGGGTCGCCACACCAGTAGGACAATGACCGGTATGGCATCGCTGCGCCTGGATGCAACCGACAGCGAGCATCGCCTCGCGGCCGACATTGACCATATCGCAGCCCAGGGCGAAGGCCAACATGGCGCTATCGGGAAAGCCCAGCTTGCCCGAGCCGATGAAAACCACTTCCTGGTGCAGGTCTCTCTCGGCAAACTCCCTGTAGACGCGGCTCATGCCGAGCTTGAAAGGCAAGGCGACATGGTCGCTGAAGACCAGGGGCGCGGCGCCGGTACCTCCCTCTCCCCCATCGATAGTGATGAAGTCAACTCCCCGGCCGGTCGTCGCCATCAGGTGGGCAAGGTCTCTCCAGAAAGCGGTCTCCCCCCCAGCCGATTTGATGCCGATCGGCAAACCGCTCTTCTCGGCAAGTCCCTCGACAAAATCGAGCATGCTGTCTACATCGCTGAAGGCAGTATGGGACGCGGGGCTGTGACAATCCTCACCGAACGGGATCCCCCGGATCTCGGCGATTTCGGAGCTGACCTTCGCGGCAGGCAGGAGCCCGCCCAGCCCGGGCTTCGCCCCCTGACTCAGCTTGATCTCTATCGCCCGCACAGCCCCTCCGGAACAGGTCTCCAGGAACCTGTCGAAGTCAAAGCCTCCATCCGATGCCCGGCAGCCAAAGTACCCGGTACCGATCTGCCAGATGAGCTCTCCCCCTTTCAGGTGATAGGGGGAAACTCCCCCCTCCCCGGTGTTGTGAAGGCATCCGCAGATCTCTGCCCCGCAATTGAGAGCCTCGATGGCCGGCCCGCTCAGCGAGCCGAAGCTCATTCCGGATATGTTGACAATCGAGGCGGGACGAAACGCTTTTTTCCTGTCGCGGAGCCCACCGAGTACTTTTGCGCAGGGCAGAGAATATTGGTGCCCGGCGGTACCCTCTCCATGTTTCTCCTCCCGGATAGGAAAGGGGCTGTGCTTGATAATCAGGTAATTTGGTGACCGCTCCATCTCGTTGTCCGTCCACAAGAAGAAGTAATTGTTCTGCGTGTTGGAGGAGGCGTATACCCAGCGCCGCTGGGCGCGGCTGAAGGGACGTTCCTCTTTATCGTGGGTGACGATGTACTGGCGCAGCGCAGGTCCCACCATCTCGAGCAGATAGCGAATGTGTCCGATGATCGGAAAGTTCCGGAGGATCGCATGGTTCCGCTGCAGCAGATCATAGATCCCCACAAAGAGGAGAAAAGAACACAAGGCGATCAGGATGATGAACCACATGGGTAGGATTTCCGACTGCGGGGCTGAACTTCACCAACTTTACAGATAGAATCCTATCTCACCTCC
>JAKUSY010000130.1 GCA_022451445.1 Planctomycetota bacterium | reverse complement strand
CCGAAGCTCCTGGGTACGCCGCGAAAATTCAAACGTCACGGCGAGGGAGGTATCTGGCTCTCCGATGCCCTGCCCAGGCTCTCAGCGCTCGCCGACGATCTCACCGTGATCAAGTCTCTGCACACCGAGCAGTTCAACCACGCGCCCGCCCAGCTGATGCTCTATACGGGCTCGCCCCGCATGGGCCGCCCCTCGATGGGCTCCTGGGTGACCTACGGCCTGGGCTCGGAGAGCCGCGCCCTTCCCGGCTTCATCGTTCTTGTTTCAAGCGGCTCCAACCCGAGCGCCGGCAAGACGGCGTGGGGGAGCGGCTTCCTTCCCTCGGTCTACCAGGGGGTGCAGTGCCGTTCCAAGGGCGACCCGGTCCTCTACCTCTCCGACCCCCCGGGCATGAGTCGCGACCTGAGGAGATCGAGCCTCGACGCGATCCGCGGTCTCAACGAGATCCAATTGGGCGTGCTCGGACATCCGGAGACCCGGACCAGGATTTCCCAATACGAGCTGGTCTTCAAGATGCAGATGTCGGCCCCGGAGGCCATGGACATCTCGCGGGAGTCGCCGAAGATCATCGAGGAATACGGCGCCAAGCCGGGCGCCGCGAGCTTCGCCAACAATTGCCTCCTGGCAAGACGTCTTGTCGAGCGCGGCGTGCGCTTCGTCCAGCTCTTTGACTGGGGCTGGGATTTCCACGGCACCAACCCACGCGAAGATATCCGCGATGGGCTGACGAGAAAGTGCAAGGGTACCGACCAGGCAGTGGCGGCCCTGCTGGGCGACCTCAAGCGCCGCGGACTGCTCGACTCCACCCTGGTGATTTTCAGCGGTGAATTCGGCAGGACGCCCTTCAGGGAAGGTCGTACGTCGAAGGGCAAGGTGCTCGGCCGCGACCACTACCCCGACTGCTATTCGATGTTCATGGCGGGAGGCGGTCTCAAAGCCGGTATTTCCTACGGGGAGAGCGATGAGCTCGGCTTCCGGGTCGCGGAGAACCCCGTACACGTCCACGATCTGCAGGCGACGATCCTGCACCTGCTCGGCTTTGACCACGAGCGCCTGAACTTCAGGTTCCAGGGCCGGGACTACCGGCTCACGGACGTTTTCGGAGAGGTCTGCCACGAGCTGCTGGCCTGAGCCCGCAGGATGGGCTCCCGCCAATTCGCCTTGTGAGGTTCAACGGCAATATGGGTAGTAGTCGCAGCCGAGGTCCTCGTTCTGGCCGCACTCGGGGTAGGGCTGGGGGATGCCGCCGCCCTGGCCGAGGAAGAGGTAGTTGACGATGCTGACGGCATCGCTCAGGTCGACGGCGCCATCGGCGTTGGCATCGGCGGCGTCGCGGCAGCTGAGGATCGCATCGGGATCGATAAAGAGGTGCCGCAGCAGGCTGATCGAGTCGCTGATGTCGACCTGCCGGTCGTTGTTGGTGTCGCCGCGCAGGAAGAGCAGGCCGCCTGAGAGCGAGAAGTCGCTCCAGTCGTACGGGTCGGTGGTGTGGACGTCGGTGGCGAGATCCGCCCGGATGAAGCCGACCCCCGCGTCGATCAGCTCCACGTCCGTGAGCCGGTAGGGTCCGTCCGCCTGGGAGCCGAAGATCTCGTAGCCATCGAAGTCGAGCTGGAAGGCGATGCCGGCGGACGCCGACTCGAGGGTGTAGATCTAGCAGGACTCCGTAAAATTAATACCATCGAGATCGGCCAGGGTCCCCAGGACGACGAGGTCCCCGCCCCGGCTCGCCTCCAGGAGCCCCCGCGCCCAGAGGTTATCCTTGCGGGCGTCGGCCCCTGCGCCACCGCCCTCTCCCTGCTCCTCGACGTCGTCAGCGCCGGATTCGTATTCGTTGCCGAGCGTGGCGAGATCGGATCGCACCAGGAGCTGGAGGGTGTCGGCCCGCTGGAAGGTCGCCGCATCCTCATCCGCCGCCTCGATCTCGACGATGTAATATCCCGGCTGGGAGCTCTGGGGCAGGGTGGATGAGTAGACGCCATCGCCGGCCTGCGCGTCTCCACCCGCTCCGTCGTCGTTCAGCTCGACGAGAGAGAGGCTGCCGTCGGGGAAGAAGACGCGCGCGCTCTGGGTTATCTCGAGGCCGCCGGGCAGCAACTGGGAGTCCTGCAGCTCGGTGGTCAGCAGCGGTGTCGAGCCCAGCGGGACATCGTAGCCGTCGAGCTCGCTGCTGAGGTAGATCGAGCTCTCGAGGCGGAACTCGATCGTGTACTTGAGGGATGGATTGGCGGCGGGATTGTCGAGCTTGCCAAGGTAGATCCCGTGCTCGCCGGAGTTGGTCTTGAAATACTGAACGTTGGTTCCCTCGCCGTCATTGTAGGATTCGTAGACAAAGCCGTGCTCGGCGGCGTTCTCTCCGTTGATGCCTTCGGCGTCGTTGTCCATCCCGGGCGTCCTGAGCTGGAAGTTGAGGGTCCCGGAGTCCGTGGAGTTGAGGATGATGATGATCGAGCCGGAGGTGTCGGAGACGAAGGGGAGCTGGCGTGAGCCGCCGGGCGCCAGCTCGCCCTGTCCTACCTTGCCGAGCACCATCGAGGGATCGTCCACCCCCGCGCCGCCGCCATCTCCGGCGTTCCCGGGCTCCTCCTCTTCGTCATTGCCGAGGATCCGCCCGAGGCCGAGACTCTCCAGCAGGGCAAGCGACTCCCGGTCGCGGCCGAGGTTCTCATGGTCCGAGGCGAGGATAAAACGGCGCGGGTCGCTGAAGATGCCGCTGTCGAGGTCCTGGCCCAGGGCGCTTTGCAGGCAGACGCGTCCATCGTGCTGGAGGCACTCAAGCACATCATCGAGCGCTCTTCGTCCTCCGGTACCTGCCACAAGGTAGAGGGTCGTCGCGCGGGAGCGGGTGATACGCTCGTTGTAGAGTTCGAGAAAGCGCGCGGTCTGTTCATCCGCGGCCTTGTAGTCCAGCTCCTCGGGCGCCTGGATGCCTCCGCGTACCGGTCGCGCGCCGACATCCGAGCGGGTTTCCACCAGCGCCCTGGGGGTGCCGTGGTTCGGGGTGCCGAGCAGGAGCAGCCTCCTGATCTCGAAGACCGGGGATGTGTGGCCGTAGAGCCGCGCTGAAAGCCCGGCAAAGCCGTAGGCGATCATGTCCACCTGTCGCGGGCTGACGCCGAATTGTCGCCGGAAATGGTGATGGATATTCTCGATCTCGCTGACGAGGCTCAGGCTCCCCCGAACGATGCCGCCCCTGGCGGCGATCGGGACAAGCAGGCCTCCGCTTGTATCACGGAGGTGATCGTGCAGAGCCTGCCAACGTCTGATGCCGCTTCTCTCAGGCGAGACGGCTATGACGGGAAGCGGGACACGCAGCTTGAGGTTGTCTTCATCTCCCCGGACCCCTCTTAGATAGGTTCGCAGGAAGCGCTCCGGGGGAGCGCCCGCGTTGTCTCTCTGGGAATCGAAATCATCGAGGAGCCCGAGGCGAATATGGCCGAGGAAGGGCGCCCTGTATTCCAGGTTAAAGGGAGGGCCCGGGAGTCCTCCCCGGTCGTCGATGGATATCCGGAAGCGGCCATCGTCATCGATGGAGGTGCGGGCGATGGCCTCTTCGTCTCCGGGGAGAAAGGCCAGCACGACACCGCGCCTGAGGGGGGTGTCGTTGCTGTCATCGAAAACCACCTGGCCGGTCAGGGTGATCCCCTTCGGCTCCTCGAATTCCTGCGTGCAGAAGCTGGCCGGCCCCGGGTGGCCGCGGGCGGAGAGGCCTGTCACCGCGTAGCGGAGCTCGATTCCCAGCGGGGGGAGCTCGTCGATCCAGGAGGTCGAATCGGTGTGGGCGATGACGACGCCATTGCGCTCGATTTCATAGGCTTCGTAATTCCCGGTCGCTTGCCAGGTCAGCCGGGTTTTTCGTTCATTGCCGCGCAGGCGTGAGCATTCCAGGCCCCTTACAGCCGGTGGGTTGATGGCGTCCACCACGGTTTCACAGCGAGCGGCCGGGCCATCCGGATTTTCCGCGGTGACGATCTCGATGAGGAAGCTCCTCCCATCGGGTCCCGGCGGCGGGACGTCGATGGTAGCCCTGCGGCGGTTCGGCGAGAGGTCTTCAAAGCCCTCGACGGGCTCGCCATCGAGGCGTATCAGGAGGCGGCTGTCATCTCCGGGCCGCCAGGTGACGCGGATTTTCAGCTCTCCCCGGACCTGGCGACAGGCCAGGTCGCGCACCACGAGCGGGCCCACTGTGATAATTGTCGGGTCGGATCTCAGGTCACCGTTGCCCTCGACAATGTAGCGATGGGGGCCGCGACCGGGATTCGGATCGATGTAGACCTGCAGATCGCCCGGCAGGCGGTTTTCAATGACCCGGAAATCATCGTTTCCATCTGCGCGAAGGATTCTCTGGTAGCTCAGGCGCCGGGGAGAAAGCCAGGCCAGGCGTACCCTCCCGTGCGGCAGGAGCCTCAGGTTCAGGTTGCGCGGCCTGCTCAGGCTGGGGCCGCCATTGTCCGGCGGCGGGCCGGGCTGGGCGGGCAGGTCCGCGGTGAAGCAGAGGGCCGCCAGGCCCAGGAAGAGGGCCGCGAGACGCATCCCGGGCCGCAGCTCCCGCGGCGCGTGAGTGGTTCTCAATGATCCGGGTTTTATTCTGATGAGTGCCATGAGCATACTCTTAGCCGTGAAGATTCCCCCATCACGAACCCCTGGTGTCACAGGACAATCGGGCCCGGCTCCCCCCAGGGGTCTTCCTGCAGAGGAGTCTTACCGCTTTTGTTAATTTTCAGGGTCATCGCGCTCTACTTGCCAGAAAAAAGGGCTCTCGAATTGGTTCCGAGAGCCCTTTCGAATTGGGAGGAAAGATCACTCTTCCGGTCTCGGTTTGCCTTGCTCCTCAGGTCTCGTAGGAGCCAGGGGCAAATAGTTTGGGTCGTTTGCCGAACCCGAAGGAGTATTTTGTCTGCCCGTAATTGAGCGTCGTGAGTCCAGCCGGCCGGTAGTTGGCAGGTACTACCGGGACCGATCCTTTCTCGATTTCAACATCCGCAACCTGCAACCGGTCTCGGAGCCCGCAGCTTCTGGGGAAACCTGCAGAGCGCCCGCAAGAGAAAGAAAGGGACGGACGGTGACGGATAAACAAACGTCGGGCCTGTGTCCGTACCGTAAAACGATAAACTATGACAACTTCCATCAGTCGTCCGCCCTCTCAATACACTTACGGTTCCTAACCTGTCTTCAGTTGCAGTCTTAAAAACGACTCTCCCTTCCGGGAAGATTAAGATTACAGGAGACTCTATATTCACATTCCGTGCCAATTACCTAAGTCCTTGTTTTACGTGGGAAAAGGGCGCCTGGCCCCCGCTGAATGACAAATATATTGTTAAAAATGGGTTCCATGCGCCCCCATTGATATTTACAGTGACAAATATATTGTTATTCAGGTCTGTCGGCCGATTCCGACGGACTTTTAATTCCTTCCCGGTGGCTGTATTGGTATCTTTCCGAGCCATATGAGTGAAGAAAATACCAGGCGGGGACCTTTCCAGTTCCTGTTCGACAATTCAGCCTTTCTGATTACCGGAGCCATCGCGGCGCTGGTGTGGGCCAACTTCGATAAAACGGCCTATGAGCATTTCATAAATGCCGACCTGCTCAAATGGCGGGGAATCAGCGACCTGCTCGATTGGCTGGGAATCAGCGATGGCCATCACTATGCGCCTGGGGTGGGGCAGGGTCATCACGGCCTCTCGGTGCACTTCGTTATCAATGACATCCTGATGGCGTTTTTCTTTGCCATAGCCAGCAAGGAGGTCTGGGAGGCCTTGTTGCCGGGTGGTCCGCTGTCAAATATGCGCAAGGCGGCCACGCCCTTGCTCGCCACCCTGGGAGGCATGGCGGGGCCGGCGGGACTCTACCTCCTGGGCTGCTCTTATACGGGAACCATGCCGGAGCTCGGAAACGGCTGGGCGGTTCCCATGGCGACCGATATCGCCTTCAGCTACCTCGTTGCCCGGCTGATCTTCGGGCCGGGGCATGTGGCGATTCCCTTCCTGTTGCTGCTGGCGATCGCCGATGACGCGGGCGGCCTTCTTATTCTCGCGATCTTCTATCCTCAAAAAGAGCTCGTTCCCCTCTGGCTGCTCGCCACCGTGGGCGCCATCATCCTTGGACTCCTGATGCGCCGCCTGAAGCTGCAGAGCTTCTGGTGGTACCTGCTCCTGCCGGGCGTTCTGAGCTGGGTTTCATTCTTCAAGGCCGGCATCCATCCGGCCCTCGGCCTGGTGCCGATCATCCCGACGCTGCCGCACGCGCAAACCGACCTCGGACTCTTCGCCCGGGAGGAGCTCGGCCGTCACGACACCCTCAACGAGTTCGAGCATTGGTGGAAAAACCCGGTCGAGATCTTTCTTGGCCTCTTCGGCCTGGCGAACGCCGGGGTTGTCCTCTCGAGTGTCGGCACGGGCACCTGGCTGGTTCTTGGCGGGTTGTTGATCGGCAAGCCGGTGGGCATCACGCTCTTTACCTGGCTGGGGATGAAGACCCTCAAGCTCGAGCTGCCCACGGGGATGGGCTTCCGCGACCTGCTGACGGTCGGCATGGTCGCGGGCATCGGTTTCACGGGGGCGCTGTTCGTGGCGACCGCGGCGTTTAAGCCTGGGACTCCAGAGCTTGATCCGGTCAAGATGGGAGCCCTGGGCAGCTTCGCGGCGGCCTTCATCTCGATCATCGGCGCGCGCGCTATGGGGATCAGGCCCGCCGTCGCCGCCAATAAGGAAGAGCTCGCTGCAGAAACCGGCAAGGAAGAGGACGCCTCTGCCGATTAGGCGATCTCGAGGACCGCCTCGCCGAGCACTTCGAACCTGGGTTCGACACCCAGCCCGGGAGCCTCGCTGGCCGCCAGCCGTCCGTTCCGCCGCTGGGGAGCGCCCTCGGCCGTGCTTACGGTAACGTAGCTGTTGAAGTCGGTGGCCGTAAAGAGCAGCTCGGTGGGGGTGGAGTGGGCCAGGTGGGCGATCGCCGCGGTCGTGATATCGCTTCCCCAGGCGTCCTCGATGGTCATGGCGATACCCAGGGATACGCAGAGATCACGCGCTTCCTTCGCCCTGGTGAGCCCGCCGAATTTGCTGATCTTGATATTTACCGCGTCCATGGCCCCATCCGCGCGTCCTCGCAGGAGCACCTCGAGGGAGTCGATGGACTCATCCAGCACGAAGGGATGGTCGCAGCGGCGCCGGATGGCGAGGCATTCCTCGTAGCTCAGGCAGGGCTGCTCGATATAGACGTCGACATCCCGTACCCCCCGCACCACCCTGGCCGCCTCGTGCATCAGCCAGCCGGTATTGGCGTCGGCGATGAGAAAATCGCCCTTCTGCAGCTCGGCCCTGACCGCGTGGATGCGTTCGATGTCGGTCTCGGGATCGGCGCCTACCTTCAATTGGAAGCGCTGGTAGCCCTCTTCCCGGTAGCCCTTGACCTTCGATGCCATCTGTTCCGGGGACTCTTGCGAAATCGCCCGGTAGAGATGAAAATCCTCTCCGTAGCGGCCACCCAGCAGCGTGCACACCGACTGGGATGAGGCCTGGCCGAGGATGTCCCAGCAGGCGATGTCGATGGCCGATTTGACGTAGGGGTGTCCCTTGAGCGCCGCGTCCATGCGGCGTTTCAGGGGTCGCAGCTGGGTCGGGTCCTCACCGATGAGATGGGGGGCGAGCTCGGCGATGCCGGCTCGCGCGCCGGCGGCATCGGCCGGCAGGTAGAAGGGCCCGAGGGGGCAGATCTCGCCGTGCCCGGCGAGGCCCGAGTCGGTCTCGATCCGAACGATGGTGCTGTCGAAAACGCTGACAGACTTGCCGCCGGACCAATTGTAGCTGCCCTCGTGCAGCGGCAGGTCGAGCTGGAATGCGGAAACCTTGGTTATCTTCATGAGCCTTGTCCTCGTTATTCAAGCAACAGGGCATATTACCGCCCATGCGGGGGCTGTTTCAACCGCGCACTGGGGAAGGACCCTTCTTTGTGCAGTGGCGCTCGGTTAGGATGCGGC
>JAKUSY010000013.1 GCA_022451445.1 Planctomycetota bacterium | reverse complement strand
CATCGCCGCCGAGGGCGACGGCCTGCTTGCCTGGAAAACCACCTATACCGCGGCGGTAAGGACCTATACCGGCTACGGCGGCTTTGGTCATACGGTCTGTTTTTCTCCGGCTGGAAAAACCATCGCCGCCGCGGGCCAGGACAAGACCATCCGGATCTGGAACCTCGGAGATGGTAAAGAGCTTCACTCGATCAAGGCCCACGCCTCGACCATCTACAGCCTGGCCTACAGCCCCGATGGCAAGCAGCTGTGTTCCGGGGGCTTTGACAAGATTGTCAAATTGTGGAATGCCTCCAATGGCATCGAGCTGCGTAAATTCCAGGGACATACAGAGGGGGTCTTCTGTCTCCGGTTTTCTCCCGATGGCGAGCAGCTTTTTTCGGGGAGCTCCGACCTGACAATCAGGCGCTGGGGCGTCGCTGATGGGAAGGAACTCTCAGTCTACGAGGGCCATGGCGGCTGGGTGACCGGCCTGGGTCTTCGTCCTTCCGGGACCCAGCTTATTTCAGCCGATTACAGCGGCAGCCTGTTCACCTGGAATGTCGCTGACGGCAAGATACTGGCTCGTCGTCGGGTTCGGCCGGTTGTCTACGGTCTCGCCGTGGCGGCCGATGGAAAGAAGCTGGTCACAGCCAATCCCGGCAACGGCGCCCTGCTGCTCAGCCAGTAGGATAATTTTCCAGGGGTGCCCTCAGGAGAGCACTCGGTGGCCGCGGACTTCAGGTGTCCTGGTTTCGGCGCACTCGTCCAGTATCCGCCTGACGATAGAGGCGGGAGCGAGCCCGCAGTCTTCCAGCAGGCGCGTCCTGGGGCCGAAGGTGATGAATTCGTCGGGCACCCCGAAACGCAGGATCCTGTTGAAGGCGAGGTTGGCATCGGCTATAGCCTCGGTTACAGCGCTGCCGAAGCCTCCCATGAGGACGTGCTCCTCGAGGGTGACCAGGGTGTGATGGTTTTTCGAGAGATTCCTCAGCAGCTCGATATCGAGCGGTTTCGCGAAGCGGGCATTGACCAGGGTTGCCTTGACACCATTTTCCGAGAGCTCCTCGAGAGCCTCCCAGGCGTTCTCGACCATGGAGCCGTAGGCGAAGAGAGCGACCTCTTCTCCCTCGACGAGGACCTCGGCCTTGCCGATTCTCAGCTCCTGTTCTGCGCTGGCGGGGAATTCGGGAACGGTAGCCTTGGGATAGCGGATCGCCACCGGGGTGGTGGTCTGGTCGATGGCAAGCTGCAGCATATTCTCGAACTCTCCGGCATCCCGCGGGGCCATGAGCACCATGCCCGGTACGCAACGCATGAAGGCGATGTCGTAGACCCCGTGGTGGGTCCACCCGTCCTCACCGGTCAGGCCGGCTCGATCGAGGCAGAAGATCACGGAGTTCTCCTGGATACAGACATCGTGGATGATCTGGTCATAGGCACGCTGGCAGAAGGTGGAATAGACGGCATAGACGGGCCGCATTCCGCCAAAGGCGAGCCCCGATCCGAAGCCCGCTCCATGCTGTTCACAGATACCCACATCGAAGTAGCGATCGGGAAATTCCTCGGAGAATTTGAGGAGCCCTGTACCGTCGGGCATGCCAGCGGTGATGGTGCAGACCCGGCGGTCCTTGCGGCCGATCTTGACGCTGGCCTCCTTTAAAACGTCGGAGTATCCGGGCTTCTTTCCGGCGGCGGAGTTGCCGGTGCTCTCGGTTTCTTTTTTCGCAGGCGTCTTCGGCAGGAAGTCCTTCAGGGCGTGGTATTTGATGGGGTCCGCCTCGGCCGCTTCGAAGCCCTGTCCCTTCTTGGTGTCGAGGTGGAGCAGGACGGGCTCATGGATGCTCTTGAGGTCCTCGAGGGTCTTGATCAGGCCTCCAAGATCATGGCCATCCAACGGCCCGTAGTAACGGTAGCCCAGCTCTCGAAAGAGAGTGCCGGGCAGCAGGTTGTCACGGAAGCGGTCGTGTACCTCGCCGAGGACCTCCTCGATGTGCTTGCCGACCACGGGAATCTTCGCCAGGGTGGTACGCAGCTCGCGTTTGATGTCCTGGTAGGCGGGCTTGGTCCTGACCTTGGTGAGGTAGGCCGAGAGGGCTCCGACAGCCTTGTTGATCGACATGTTGTTGTCGTTGAGGATCACCAGCATATTCTGCCGGTTCACCCCGCCGTGGTTCAGCGCCTCGAAGGTCATTCCAGAGGCCGCGGCAGAATCTCCGACAACCGCGATGGTTTTATATTCGCCCTTGCCTTGCAGGCTGTCCGCGGTCCCTGTCCCAAGGGCGAGGGAACAGGCCGTGCCCGCGTGTCCCGCGTCAAAGAGGTCGAAGATGCTCTCGCGGTGATTGCTGAATCCGCAGATGCCGCCGTAGGTACGTATCGACTCGAAGCGGTCCTTGCGGCCGGTCACCAGCTTGTGTGGATAGGTCTGGTGACTCGTATCCCACACCAGGCGATCGTTCGGTACGTCAAAGACCTTGTGCAGCGCCAATGTGAGTTCGACCGAGCCCAGGTTGGAGGCTAGGTGCCCTCCGTTGCGGTCAACAACCTCCAGCACGCGTTCTCGAATCTCTTTGCCGAGTTGTTCCAACTCTTCAAGCGACAGGGGTTTGAGATCCTGCGGGTGGTTGACTTTAGAGAGTATGTCGGTCATGAGAGAACAGGAGATCTCTTTCACTTCAGGGCTGTCAGACCACCATCAATAGCACATAAAAAACGACAAAGAAGCATCTTCCCGAGTGGCAGGAGTGAAGTAAAGATTATTCTCGCAGGTGCGCTGAGGGTGTTGCGTGCGAAGGTTTTACGACAGGGAAAAGGCCTCCTCCCACCTGCCGCCCGGCCGCGATGGAATCGAGGAAGGGGATTTCGAGCTTCCGGTGCGCTGGGGGGTTCCCGCACAATAGGCCATCCGGAATTATGTTTTCTCCCCGGGCTGCCATCGCCCTCAACGTCCGCTTAAAACCATGAAATCTCAGCTCTATTGTCTTCTCTTCTGCTGTTTCGCGGCGCTCCTGCCGGCCGAGGATCTGCTCGATAAAAAAGCGACGGCCTGGCGGGTCGCCGACGGCTGCAAATTTACCGAGGGCCCGGCTGTGAGCCCCGCTTGGCGAGCTCTTTTTCTCTGATATCGAGAACAACCGCATCATGAAGATTGACCGGGCGGGGGCTGTAATGGAATTCCGGCGCCCGAGCGGCAGGGCCAACGGGCTCGTCTTTGATCACAAGGGGCGGCTGGTCATGTGCCAGGGAGGCGGTCCCGGCGGGGGCCGGCGAGTCACCCGGCTGGAGAAGGATGGAGGTGAGACGGTGCTCGCCGAGACCTATGGAGGGGAAAAATTCATCGCTCCGAATGACCTCTGTATCGATCGAAAGGGGAGGATCTATTTTACCGATCCCTATTATGGTCCGCCGCCGGTGAAGTCCCAGCCCTCCAGCGGCGTCCATCTCATCGACAGCGGCGGAAAGGTGCGCCGGGTGCTCGGGAAGCTGCTCAAGCCGAACGGGATCGTGATCACCCTCGACAACCGTCACCTGTATGTTTCCGATCGCGGCACGCAGAAGCTTCATCGATATCGAATAGGTGGAGATGGCGCGCTTTCGCAGAAGGCGATCGTCTACGATTTTTCTCCTGACCGGGGTATCGACGGTATGTGCCTTGACTCCAGGGGTAATATCTTTGGCGCTGCGGGCAAGGACAAGACGACAGGCCTCTTTGTCATCAGCCCCCAGGGGAAGCTCCTGCTCCATCGGCCGATGCCTGAATTTTCCACCAACGTCACCTTCGGAGGCGAAGATGGCAGGGATCTGTACCTGAGTGCGACGCGGAGCGTGTACAGGATGAGAACGCTCGAACGCGGTATCGCCTGGCCGGCAAAAGAGTCGCGAAACGTCGGCAAGGTCCCCGGCGGCGACTAGGGGCCGGGCCTCTCGCCACTCTCGCGGCGGGCAAGGGTTTCTTCCTGCAGCTGGTAGAGGGACTGGGTGTTCTCGAGCCGTGGGATCAGCGGGGGAGGGCCTGCGAGGCGGGCGAAGCGCGCGGGTTTCCCACTTAGGTGTCGGGCTTTTTCTTCGCTACCCACGGCACGCGGGCTGTAGAGAATCGGCAGGGCATCGCTGGCGCGGTATTCAAAGATGAGGGTGCGCCGGCCCTCGCTCGAGCGATTGGGGAGGGAGCTGTGCGGCAGCAGGCAATGCATGAGGATAACGCTTCCCGCGGGCGCCGCCAGGGGCTCAGCCCGGCTGGTCTCATCTTGCAAGAGCCTGTCCGTAATCAGGCCCGAGAACCGGCCGTCTTCATCATGATGGTCGAGGTAGGCCTTGTGCAGTCCTGGAATCACCTGTAGGCAGCCGTTTTCAAGGGTGGCGTCGTCGAGATAGATGAGGGCGGTAACCAGGTCGTCGTTGGTATGGGGGAAATAGGCGAGGTCCTGGTGCCATTCGACAGCGGAGCCCACGTGTGGAGGTTTCATGTTGAGCTTGGAGTGATGGAGGCCGATATCGGGCCCGATCAGGGATTCGATGCCTCCGAGGAGACGGGTATCAACGCAGAGATCACGAAACGCCTGATGGCGTTCGAAGGGGTCGTAGAGTCGCCGGGCGATGGGTTCTCCATCGAGAGATTCCGGCTCCAGCTCCACTACGCCTTCGTCGCTGAGCGCCGCGGCGACCAGGGTGTCTGTCACCTCGTGCAGAGCCGCGAGGGTCGAGCCATCGAGCAGGGAGGGCAGGAGGAGGTAGCCGCGGCGGCGGTACTCATCAAGCTGCTCTGGAGCCAGGGAGTGTTTCACCATATCAGCAGGGGGTAAAAGATTGCGCCGGAGCGTGTCGCTAGCGCCCTCAACTCTCTTTGAAGAATGCGGCTATGCGGTCGGCGACGTGGGAGACCTCCTCCTCCTCGAGCTCGGCAAAGACGGGTATGGAGAGCACCTCGCCGGCAAGCTTCTCGGAAATCGGCAGGTCCCCTTTCCTGCCGTTGAGAGAGCTGAAGCATTTCTGCAGGTGGAGGGGAATCGGGTAGTAGATTTCCGAGGCGATCTTATTGGCGGCGAGGAATTCGCGCAACGCGGCGCGGGAATCGGGATTACTGCAACGAAGAGTGTATTGATTGTAGATGTGCCTGGAGGGCGGGGTTTCGGGCAGCCGCAGGGGAGGGCTTGTACCCCCGGTGAGCCCGGCCTCTTCGAAGAGTCGATTGTAGGCCGCGGCGTGCCGTGCGCGGCGCAGCGAGGAGTCATCCAGGCGTCTGAGGCGCGGCCTGATGAGGGCGGCCTGCAGGGCATCGAGGCGGAAGTTGCCGCCGATGACGCCATGGTAGTATTTGGGAGCGCCGCCATGGACTCTGAGCACTCGGATCTTATCCGCGAGCTCGGCGTCCTGGCAGGTGACCAGGCCCCCGTCTCCGCAGGCGCCGAGATTCTTGGTGGGGAAAAACGAGAAGCAGCCGATTCTACCCATCGATCCCGCCCGCCGGTCTTCGTATTCCGCTCCGATGGCCTGGGCCGCGTCTTCGATGACGGCAATGTCGTGGCGCTCGGCGATATCCAGGATCTCCGCCATGTCCGCGCAGCGGCCGTAGAGATGGACCGGGATGATCGCCCGGGTTCGAGACGTTATCTTTCGTTCGATGTCTTCGGGGTCGCAGTTGAAGCTGCTCTCGAGCGCATCGACAAATACGGGTCGCGCTCCGGTTCTCGATATGCAGCCCGCGGTCGCGAAGAACGTAAAGCTGGGGCAGATGACCTCGTCCCCGGCTCCAATACCCAGGGCCATGAGCGCGACCAGGAGCGCATCGGTTCCTGAAGAGACTCCGATGGCGTGCTCGGCCCCGCAATAGCTCGCGCACTCTTCTTCGAGGGCCTCGACCTCGGGTCCGAGGATGAAGTAGCCGCTTTTCAGTACCCGGGTAAAGGCGTCCTGCAGCTCGTCCTCAAGCTCGGGGTCGAGCCTTTTTAAATCCAGGAGCGGGACTTCTCTCACCGTTACCTCTTCATTAGTCGTGTCCACGCTGAGTGATTCTCTATGCCGGCCTGGGGGCGGGGAGCCGCGCTGCCGGTCCTCCGGCTCCTGCGGGAGATCATCCGGTTCTTTTGCCGTTCGGGCAAGCTTCATCCGGTGGAAGATTGACGTACGGGCAGGCTCCGCGGGTGGCTTTTTCTCCGGTAATCCTGAGTCATCCGGGCAGTTTTCATTTCCTGGGGCTATTAGCTGCAGTCGAGAGCCTCGTATTGCCGAAATAGACAGTGAGAGGGTCCACCTGAAACGTTTGATAATAATGGACGAATACGAGCTTTTCCGGAAGAGCTCCAGGTTCCCGTATGGCCCCGGCTTTCCCGATGGGGAGGCTGCCGGCGGTATCGTTGCCGGTAGTGATTTCGGCGGGTACTACATCGAGAGAGAAATCTACAGGGGGGACCCGGCCTCGGTCTTCGAGGCCGCAGAAGGAATCGCGGGTCGACGATATGCTCTCAAGACCTTCCGGGAGCCGGCCTCCGCGCAACCGCAGGCCCTCGAGGAGTTGCGGCGCGAGGCCGAGGTCGCCGCCAGGCTCCGGCATCCTTCGTTGCAGAGGGTTCTCGGCCGGGGAGAGGTCGATGGTGCCCCCTATTTTCTGATGACTCTTCACAGCGGCGTGAACGCCGGCAGCCTGCTCGATGACAGGGCCGAGCTGCTGGAGCCCGGCAGCCTTATCGAGCTGGCGGCACGATTTGCTTCCATAGTCGATGCGGTCTCGGCGCTGCATCGCCAGGGAGTTGTCCATCGCGATATAAACCCCGCGAATATACTTCTGGATGCCGAGGGGCGGTTCATCCTGGCCGATTTCGGCTCCACCCTCAATCGCGCTGACAGGAACCTGCGCCCGGAGGTCGAGCCCGCGGGCGAGCTGATGTACCGGAGCCCGCAGCAGTTGCTTGCCGGGGCGAATCATTACGCGCCCTCGGGTGACATTTACGCGCTGGGAATGACCCTCTACGCCCTGCTGGCCGGGCGCCTGCCCTTGCCCGTCGGCAGCGCGGAGGAACTCGGAAAATTCAAGCTTACGAGAGAGCTTCCTTCATTGTGCAGAATGAATCCCCAGGTCCCACTTGGCCTCGATGGGATTGTCCGCCAGGCGTGCGAGCTCCAGCGAGCCCATCGCTACAAGAGCGCCGAGGATATGGCGAGAGATCTCAAGCGTTTCGTTTCCCGCCGCCGTCGCAGCCGCGGCCGCTACGCTTCCTGAAGTTTTTCCTCGAGAGGGCGGCGTTCGATCTCCTGAGCGGTCTCCGTGGATGAGCAGGAGATTTCCGCCAACGGCGATCTGGGCGCCGAGAATGGCCCGGAACGATACCCGCTGCCGGAGCACGAAGAACGCGAGCGGGAGAACGAAGATCGGGCTGGTTGAGTGCATGGTGGTGGCGATTCCGATCTTGGTATGTTCGTAGGCGGACATGCAGAGCCAGACGCCGAGATAGGTGCCGAGAAAGCTGGCGGGAAGGAGTGGGAGCCAGGCTCCGCGGACGCGCAGTTTTTGTATCCATGAACGGAGCCTCCCGGCCACCCCCGCCCCCAGCAGGCCGAATACGACGGCCGCTACCATCCTGAGGAAGGTGGCCTCCAGGGCCCCGAGCCCGTCTCTCATCGGGAACTTGGCCAGCGCCGCCGCTATGGCCTGCCCCACGCAGGCCAGCAGCCCGTACATCACCCCGGCCCTTACGGTTCCGGGGAAATGCCCCCCGGATTCATCCGGCCCTCCTTTTTCCCCGATGACCCAGATGACCCCGGCAAGGGTAAGGGCCATACCCGCCCATGCGGGCCCGGGGAGGATTTCGCTCAGCAGGAACCATCCGCAGAGGGCGCCGATCGGGGGTACCAGGGTCGACACTACGAGTGTTCTGCGGGGACCGAGAATCTGCAGGCTCCTGAAATAGCAGGCATCGCCGAGTACCAGGCCGGCCAGGGCGCTGCCTCCGAGGTAGAGCCAGGCCTCCAGGTCGGTCTCGAAGAAAAAAGCCAGCCCGGCGGATTCGCCAGGCCAGGCGGAGAGCAGCAGGAGCGTCAGGAGCAGGAATACGCAGCTCGTTGAATTCTTGAACAGGGCGATGGCGCCGGCCTGGGCGGGGACACGGCTGAAGAGGAGGCTGCTGAGGGCCCAGCTTGCCGCCGCGCCGAGGCCTGCAAGCTCACCCTTGTGTAAAGTGAAGAAATCCGTAAGCGTCAAAAAAAACCTCCACAATCAACTCTCGGGGTCCGGGTTGTCTCCGAGAGGTGCTCCCGGGCAGTCTTCGAGGAGGTCGAGCGCGGCCTCGACATCGGGTACGGACTCGTAGAGATCGAGACATTCCCTGGAGATGAGGCGCTCTTTTTCCAGTCGCCTGAAGAAACCGAGAAGTGTTTCATAGAAGCCGTCGGTATTTACCAGGATGATGGGCTTGTCGTGATAGTCGAGCTGTTTCAGAGTGATGATTTCGAGCATCTCGTCAAGAGTTCCAAAAGCGCCGGGCAGGCAGATGAAGGCATCGGCCCGCTCGATCATGATGTTCTTACGCTCCGCCATGTTGGAGGTTACATGGAGCTCTTCAGCATCTTTGAAAGCGATCTCCTCGGTGCTCAGGCGTTCCGGGATCACCCCGACGATCCGGCCGCCGCCCTGGTGGGCCTCCCTTGCCAGCACACCCATGAGGCCTACCGAGCCACCGCCGTAGATCAGCGTATGACCTCTCGCCGCCATCAGCTCGCCGAGGCGCCGGGCGACCTCGAGGTAGTCCGGCCTGGCGTGGTTACTCGATGCGCAGAAGACACAGATGGATATTCCCATTTTCAGCCCCTTGCTTGAGCCGGGAGCGAGAGGAGCGGATTTTCTCGATTCTTCAGCGGCAGTCGGGCGGGCGCGCCGAGACGGTGTGATTCAAAGACAGCGGCGATCATCTCTGTCGCGCTCCTTGCCTGGTATACGCTGCCGTGCGGCTGGCGGTCCTCTTCGATGGCGGCGATCAGGTCGGTGGCGATCGCGAGGTTGCCTCCATGCAGTCCGGTATCCTTCAGAGGTTCAGGCTTCGCGATTCCCTTGCTCGAGACAGGCTTCCATTTGGAGCCGGTCCTGCCCGGAGACCAGGAAGGATCTTCGAGAATATAGACCTCCGGGAGGTAGCCCGTGTGCAGCTTGATCAGTCCTTTCGAACCGAACAGGGTAAGTCCGAATCGTGAAGGTCTTGCGGCCAGGCCGCGATGGGAGGAGAAGAAGGCGGTGGCGCCTCCTTCCATCTCGAAGGAAGCCTCGATTTCATCTCCGGCTAGGGGGCCGATGCCTTCATTGCCTTCTTTTACATCGGCGGGTCCTACCGGGCGCCCGGCCCGGGTCACCTTCGCGAAGCAGCTTCGCGCTTCACCCCCAAAGATCCGTATGAGATCGAAGATGTGAGTTCCGAGCACCCAGAGGTCTTCGCCGCCGCCCCGGCGGTCTTCCTTGCCGCGCCCCCTGAGCTCGAGCAGGCGGCCTATCTTCCCTGCCGTGATGAGCTCCTGGATGATCTTGATCTTGGGGCTGTAGCGGGTCTGGTGAGCGATGGCGAGCTTGATGTGTTTTTCTTCGCAGGCGTGGACCATGGCATCGGCTTCCGCCAGCGTTCTGCACATCGGTTTTTCCAGGAAAATGCTCGCCCCGTGTTCGGCGCAGGCAAGCACCATGTCGCGGTGACAGTCAAGCCAGCGGGGGGCGACACTGACGATGTCGGGGCGTTCAGCCGCCAGCATTTTCCTGTAGTCTCCGTAGAGGGCTTTTACCCCGAGACGTTTGCCGGCCGCTTTGAGGCCGGCGGGCGTCTCGTCGGCCACAGCGACGATTTCCGCCTGGGGAACTTCCTTCCAGACCTTGTCGAGCCCGTGACCGTAGTCACCTTTGCCGCTTCGGCCAATGATTGCGATTCGGTATTTTTTCATACTTAGTTCGTCTCCCGGGGAGATCGCAGGAGTTTGTTTTCCAGACGGAGTTATCTTTCACACCTCGGTTCCGGCAGGGCTCGATTTTATCAATTCTGCGTCCGCATCCAAACCCCGGGAAGAGGGGCCTCTCGAATAAGTGCCGAGTTCGCCGGCACCTGCTATACTCGCACCCTGTTTTTCGCGAGGTTACATGAATAAAGACGGCATCGGCATTTTTATCTCAAGGGAGCGGCTCTCCGCCTCGACGGAGGCCTTGTGGCGGGAGCTCCAGCGAGAGCGGATTCTCTTCGACAGCGAAGATCCCGCCACCCTGCAGGTATTGCGGCGTGATGCCGAGCGTATAGCCGCGTCGATGGATAGTTCCTCCGAGGAGCCGCCGATGCTCTGGAGCGGAGTTCCGTGGCCTCGCGGCGAAAAACCTCTTCGCAGCGATTATTGCCTGAGCATCTCAGTGGGCGGCAGCAAAACGGTCGCCCTGTTGCTTCGAATAGATGATGGCGATGTGATCGGTCTCGGCCCCGGTGGAGAGGAGGTTCGCGGCGATGAGCTTGAGAGCCTTGCCAGGAACAGCACCACAGCGACTCCCACCACCTCGGATACCGCGGATGGTTTCGCCATGATCGAGAAGATCGTACGGGGAGTTTGCGACCGGCTTGGCGACAATCTCCGGGAACTCGAGGATTGCGCCAATATCGTATTGAGCTGGGGATTTGCTGCCGCCAGCGAGCGGACGCATGAAGACCTGCTTGGGGGTCTTACCGCTCGCACAACCCTGATGACGAAGAAGCAGGCGGCTTTTACCGCCGACCTCCAGGGGCGCGACCTCTGCGCCCTGTTTGCTGAAGCGTTCGAGAAGGTCCTCGGCTGGAGCCGGCCGGTGACCGTTGCCAACGACGGGATCATGGCGCTGCATTATTTTCTGGATCCGCGCAGCCGCCGAAAACATTCCCAGATCGGTCTGTTTATCAATGGGACAGGGTGCAATTTCGCGTTGGCGGAGCCTTATGCCGTGCGGCCCGGAGGTATCGTCAGCTCTGAAGGAGAGCGTTACGAACCGCAGCACCTTGTGGGCGGCCTGCGGCCGGCTCCAGGGGACCGGCTGGTGAACTATTTCATCAACTACGAGATCGGCAGTATCAAGCTCGAAACGACAAAGTCACGGTTCGACACCAGCGAGAGCTATCAAATCCAGACCAATGCCCTGTCAGGGGGCAACGCGTTCCGGCAGCAATTCCAGGGCCTGGGAAGCGAATATCTCGGCGCGGATCTTTTTCAGCGCCTGCTCGAGGCCTATCGTTGCGGCCCTGGGGGAGGTGATTGTCCGGATGTGCCGCAGATTTCTGCCCTGGCCGGTTTTGAAGTCGGCTCCAGCGAAGCGCTTGCCCGGCTGGCTCTTTTTTTCCCGGAGGTGGAGTTTGCCGCTGAGGATGCCGAGAAGTTGTTCTTTATCTGCCGGGCGATCGTCGATCGCTCGGCGCTGCACGCCGCCTTGCTGCTCTCGGCGGTGAGCTTCAGGGTAGGGTTCGGGCTTGGAAGCGAGGAGGAGGGGCTCCAGGATCTTCTTGGGATCGAGGGAAGTATCTGGAGTATCGAGGGTTATCCTGAGCGGGTTTTGAGTTATTGGGAAGCGCTCTGCGGAGAGCGGGAGCTGAACGTCAAGATGGCGTGTGAGCCCGGTTTCAACGCCAGCCTGCATGGTCCCGCTTTTTTCGCGGCGATCCACGTCCGGAGGGATTCTTTTTAGTTTTTCGCTGTGGAGCGTTGACCGAGGGCCGGACAACATTTTAGGAAGATGTCAGGGAGGCCGTGATTCGCATTTTCCAGGCTGAATCCCCGCAGTTTTCCTTGTTTCTACGGTGTCAGGATTCCAATGAGATGGAAGTCATTTAGTGTGCTATGCTTGGGTAGAGGAAAAAAGTTGAAATGATTCGAAGGCGAGCCGTAGAATCAGGCGATCCTTCCCCTAATCCCGGTAACGGGAGCATGTCTCTTCAGGGTGTTGATTCTGAGATACGAAGAGTATTGCGGAGTACGCATCACTCCGGAGACTCCGAGGCACGCTTCTTACTGGCTGATTGGCTAGATAGTAATAAACGAGGAAGTAACAAGTTAGACATTCCGCATCGTGAATGGGCCGATTGCGGTTTACTTCATGGCTCAGCGGACTTGATTTCGCGGAAACAGCAGGATGCCTGACTCTCCCGGCCAGCATGTCGGGAGCCCCGTTCTGAAATATTTGAAAGGTTAATCGAATGGCTAGCTCTGGACGTTTCGTCAGAACATTGGGTCGGGTACAGGTTGCAGTATTGGCGTTGTTTGTCGCCGTCCTCACCCTGGGCTCCGGCTGCGACACCAAGATTGGTAATGGAACCGTATCCACCTCGACGTTTGAATCTCTGGGGTTAGTTGAGAGCCTCGACCAGGAGCCCATCCAGATTCTGTCTGACAAGATCGACCTGCTGAAGTCGATCCTCCCGTCCGAGGTGGTGGCCACCTTGAGTAAGCAGCAGTCCGAGTCGTTCCCTCTCGGAACGCTTGGCCTGGGAGCCGGTGGGCGCAGCGCGGTGCTTGTCTTCGAGGCGAACCTGCGCGCGATCTGTTCCGCCGATCTCTGTGAAACCGGAGAGTGTGCGCAGGCCAACCCGGTCAGGCTCCACTACAATGACGTGGGCTTTGAAGAGGAGATGGACGACCTGAACGTCGGCGTGAACTTCCCTACCTTCGGCCAGGTGGTTCCCAGTATTCCGGTAGATATTTCGAGAGGAGCCGGCCTGGGCGGCGATCGCTGGATTGTTGCCTATGAGATCAATTCACGGAGCCTGGTCGGTCTCCGCGCCAGGGATGTCGGCTACCGTAATGTTCAGAATCCCCTGGACCCCGATGACCCGAACTTCGGCCGCGGTAACGGCCTGGTGATGAGCGTCATCATCAGCGGCGCCGAGATGCAGTCGCAGCTTGGCCTCGGGACCCAGCCGCGGATCACCCGGATTTTTGATCTTGGCCCCGATCCTTCCTCCAATAAGCACCGCCTGCTTGTCTTTTTCGCGCGCGAGGTCCTGCGGGAAGTTCATTTGCTCGAGATCGAGGCTGGCGTGATGTCTGTCAGAACCGACCTGGGTCCCGGTGGCGGCAATCAGAACGAGCCGGTCTGGATGCTCAATGGCCAGTTCCGCCTGTTCGGCACCGCCGAGGACCAGCCCTTCCTGAGCCTTGCTGAGCTCGAGCAGATTACGCAGGAGGTGGATGTCAACATTGGCGATTTCCAGCCTATCAGAATCAATACTGATGGGAGCGCGCTTGTATTTGATTCCATCAGCAGCAATTTCCTCAAGATCAAGTCGCTCTCCGCCCTGGATGTGCTGGAGCACCCCGGGAAGGTCGCCGGCCAGGGGATTGCTGAGATCGCTGTGGAGAGGAGCACGTTCGACGATGAGATCGGGACTTCCACCACCGGCCGCGAGTTTACCGAATCCTGGGGACACCCGGTCCAGGATGAGATTGTCCTGGTCGAGGAGAATTCCAATACGATTTTCGCCTACGATTTCAACCTCGATTCCAGCGAAGACAACGTGCGGCAGATCGTCAACGCCATCGCCCTGGTCTCCAATCGCAGGGATCCGAATCCGGTGGCCGGTGGCGGTGTCCTGATCAACAACGAGGAGCCCATCCTGCTCAAGGGTGAGGAAGATGTTCTCAACAACCGGTTGATGTTCGATCGCGGGCGTGACGAGCTCATCGCGGTCAACTATGACACCGGAACGGTCGTTATCGTCGCCAAGCGCGCATCGTTCACCGATGTGACGGGAGGCGATCTCGCCGATATCACCTATATGAAGTACATCGGCGTCGAGCAGCCCGATGAGATGCTGAGCATCCGCGTATGGGACAGCAGCACATCTTCGCTGCTCAAGGTCCTCCTGCAGACCAAGCAGGAGCCCGACATCACCACCTTCTTCGGTAATTGAGGGAGAGCCTTTTCCGTCTCAGAGTCGCTCGCCGGAGGAGTTCCTCTGAAGTGCCGCGTTGCCCTGTCGTTGTCGGAGCGCTAAACTGCCTCGACCGGAGGGTTTCAATATGGGAAAAGCCAAGGGAGAATCCAGGGGGCTTGCCTATCTGAAGAAGGTTCGCCCTGAGGCCATCGCCCACCTGCTCAAGTTCTTCAGGGAATCAGGGCAGCACCTCGAGCCGAGGACACGTTTCCTCATCTCGATCGTGACCAAGGTCATCAACCTCTCGCCACGGGGTCTGCAGCAATATGTCCGCAGGGCGCTGGAGGAGGGGGCCACCCCCGATGAGATCATCGATGCCGTGCTGTGCTCGTATCCCTGCGCGGGGCTTACGAAGGTGGTTGACGCGATCGATGTGATTCTTGATATGAACCTCCCCGGGTTTGAGACGTTGGAGGAAGGGGCCAACCCCGGGGCTCCCCCGGCTGGTGAGCCCGGCGGAGAGTGGAGAGAGCTGGCCACCCGTGAAGAGCTGGGGGAGGATGGCCGTCTCGAGGTGAATGTGGAAGGCAGGAGCCTGGCGGTCTTTCATGTCGATGGTGAGATTTTCGTCATCGATGGTCATTGTCCACATCGAAGCGGACCGTTGATCCGTGGGCAGGTCCAGGGCAAGACGGTTGTCTGTCCTCTTCACCACTGGCAGTTCGAGCTCCAGACCGGTGCCTGCCAGAACAACCCCGGGGCCAGGGTGGGGACCTATGAAGTCAGGATCGAGGACGATGGCCGGATCCTGGCCAGGTTCTGACCGCGGAGTGTAAAGGCGGTGAGTTGGCGTTAATGGAGGAGAGAGCTTGATACTGACCTGCGGACTTTCCCCTGCCTGGCAGCACATCCTGGTTGCCGAGGGCTTGTGTCCGGGCGAGGTCAACCGGGCCGGCGAGGTCTACTGGTGCAGCTCGGGCAAGGTCCTGAACGCGGCCATCTCCATTGCCCACCTGGGCGGAGCTGGCCGGGTGGTCTCAGTCCTCGGGGGGCCGCGCCGGGCTGACATTCAGCGTGAATTCGAAGATTGGGACGTTGACGCCACCTGGGTTGAGTGTCGCTCTCCGACCCGGGTCTGTACGACGATCATCGATTCGGCCACCGGTCGGGCAACGGAGCTGGTGGAGAATGCCGGGGAGCTCGGGGCCGCGGAGCTGGACGCGTTCCGTCGCGCCTGCGTGGCTGGGGCCGGTGACTCAGACCTGGTTCTCGCCATGGGCTCGATTCCCCCCGGTGTTCCGCCGGACATCTACGGGGAAATCCTGGAGGAGACCGGGGCCCGGGCTGTACTTGATGTCCGGGGGCCGGAGCTGCTGGCGGCGGTTGCCGCCGGAGCGTTTCTCGTCAAGCCCAACCGCGAGGAGCTCGGGTGGACCCTTGGCAGGGAGCTCTCGGATGAGGCCTCTGTGCTGGCGGCCATGAGGGAGCTCAATGACCTTGGCGCCGCCTGGGTGGTGGTTACCCAGGGCGCCGAGCCTGTGCTGGTGACCTCCGGAGTCGAGTGCTTCAGGTTGTGGCCGCCCCCGGTAGATGTGGTCAATTCGATCGGCTGCGGCGACTGTATGGCCGGGGCGATTTCCGTCGCGCTCGATGAAGGGCGGGCCCCCCTGGATGCGATCCGGTATGGAATGGGGGCCGCGGCTCTCAACCTGGGCGAGGTCTTGATGGGTCGTCTTGACCGCGCACGGGTCGAGGAGCTCGAGGGCAGGGTCCGGCTCGAGCCGGTTTCCGGGAGCTGAGAGATCGATGCCGCCGGCGCGTTTCTTTCCATTCCCGCCGCCTTCCGCTGTTAGAATGCAGGCTTCCAGGCCGATGGTGAATAAAGGAGGCGAGGCATGAGGTCCTATTCTTTCCCGGCGGTGTTGGTCTTTTTCCTGCAGGCAGCGATGCTCAGTGGCGAAGAGGTGATCCGTGTCGCCTGCGTCGGCGACAGCATCACCTTTGGAGCCGGGGTAGAGAATCGCGGCCAGAACAATTACCCGAAGGTGCTGGGGCGCCTGCTGGGAGCCGGGTACGAGACCCGGAACTTCGGCGTCAATGGAGCCACCCTCCTCAAGAAGGGGGACAAACCCTATTGGAAGACCGGGGCCTTCAAGGCAGCCACCGGGTTCAAGCCCCACATCGTGATCGTCAAGCTCGGAACCAACGATTCCAAGCCGCAGAATTGGAAGCACAAGGGGCAATACGCGACGGACCTTGACGCCCTGGCGTATCATTTCGCTTCGCTCCCGACCCGGCCGAAGATCTGGCTTTGCAAGCCGGCGCCGGTCTACAGGGACCGCTGGGGCATCAATGAGAAGGCCGTCAAGGGGGAGGTTATTCCCCTCCTAGAGGGCGTGGCGAAGAAGAAGAAGCTGCCCATAATAGATCTCTACAAGGCGCTCAGCGGCATCAAGCAACACTTTCCGGATGGTATCCATCCGAACGCCAAGGGCGCGGAAATCCTCGCCAGGGCCGTTTACCAGGCCATCAAGGGGAAGGCTAAGCGTACGAACGTGGCCCTGCCTGTGGTGGCGGGGAATTAACTGTCAGGACATCCCGCGGGGAATGAGTACAGGTTATTTCCGGGCCAGTCGGCGCGGGGAGGGAGAAAAAGATGATCCGACTCAAAGCGTTGCTGGCGATGATGCTGGTGGCTTGCGCGGTGGAGGCGCGGGGGGAGGAGGAGTCCCGGGTCACTCTCGAGAACGTTGAGCCGCCGCCGGCTATTTCGCCGGACGAACCCCTGCGCGAAGAGTTTTCGCCCGCGCTGGCCGCCCGATATCTCGACTCGGCGGCCCTCCATTGGCAGAAGCAGCGCAAATGCGGCACCTGCCATACGAACTTCGCCTACCTGATGGCGCGTCCGGCGCTGAAATCGGTGTCACCTCCTTCGCTGGAGGTCAGGAAGTTTTTCGAGTCCATGGTGGAGAAGCGCTGGGAAGACCAGGGGCCTCGCTGGGATGCGGAGGTCGTCGTGACGGCGGCCCTGCTTGCCGCCAACGACCGGCTGACGACCGGCAAGCTGAGCCCGGTCACCCGCAAGGCCTTCCAGCGCATGTGGAAGCTCCAGAGGGAGGACGGCGGCTGGGATTGGCTCGAATGCGGGTGGCCGCCCATGGAGTCCGATGCCCACTACGGAGTGACCCTGGCTGCCCTCGGGGTCGGGATGGCGCCGGGAGGTTACGCCGCGAGTGAAGAGGGCAAGGCGGGTGTCGAGGGTATTCGCCGGTACCTGCGGAAGAACTCTCCGCCGTCGCTTCATCACAGGGCCATGCTCCTGTGGGCCTCGACACGGCTTGACGGGCTCATGGAGAAGAAGGAGCAGGCAGCTGTTCTCAAGGCGCTCTTTTCACTCCAGCGTCCAGATGGGGGCTGGGCGATGGCGAGCCTGCTCGAGGGCTGGGAGGGGCATAAACGCAAAGATGACAGCAAGCAGGAACTGGAAAAAAGCGACGGCTACGGAACGGGCTTCGTTACCTACGTTGCCCGCCAGGGCGGCGTGTCCGCCGGCGATGCGCGCCTTCAGAAGGCGATCGGCTGGCTGAAAGCGAACCAGCGCCAGAGCGGCCGCTGGTTCACCCGCTCTCCGACGAGGGATTCGAAGCACTTCATCTCCAACGCCGGGACCGCCTTCGCGGTCATGGCGATCGATGCCTGCCTACCTTGAGGATGTCGGCAGCTTCATGGTGTGCAGGTTTTTGCCGGCGAAAATGTAGAGCCTGTTGCCTTCGCGCCAGGGGCTGAGCAGGCCGTCGCCAGCGGGCCACCTCGCGTGCCCCCGGGGGTCCCGCACCACCTTGATGAAGTCGGTGGTATAGCCGTAGCGCGGCTGCGGGACATCGCCCGCGGCGGGACTCTCGGTCCACACCAGGAGGTATTTGCGTTTTCCCGAGCGCAGCTTGCCGAGGTAGGCGACAAAGCCGGGGCGGTAGATGCCGCGGTGCCCTTTGCCTCCGTCATCAGGGTGGAGGACAGGGTTGTTTTTCGACCAGGTCCATTCCCGCCCGTTCTTACTGGTGGCGAAGCCGATGGTCGGCAGGCCTTTCACGGGCGTGCCCCTGAGAAATGCCAGCCAGTCTCCGCCCGGCAGGCGCTGGATGGAGTGGTAGGAGGACGCGCTCTCCATCCAGGGAGCCTTCGTGGTCGGCAGAACGGGAAGTATGTCGTGAACGCTGATCTTGCCCAGGGCCTCCTTCCTGACGATCCTCCAGGAATGGGATGAGAGCTCTTCGGAGACCGCCAGCGCGGTCATCTGGTTGCCTTGCCCGGGAGCGTCCGGGTCTCCCTTCCAGGCCCCGTGAAAGTGGTTGTAGTAGTGGAAGTAGAGGAACCAGAGCTTCTCCTCTTCGCACCAGGTGACGCAGGGGCTCGAGAAGTGGGAGGGATCTCCCTTCTTCCCCGGGAAGTGAGGATTGACCAGGACCATGCTGTGTTTACGGTTCGGCTCGAGAGCCTTGATTTTCCTATAGGGCCCATCGATCCGTTCGGCGACAGCGCAGCCGATCCCCGAGGTGGGGTCGTGGTGGGCGAAGTAGAGGTAGTATTTTCCATCGGCGCCAGGGCCGTGATCGTTGCGCACCAGCGATGGGTATCCCAGCGAGCTATGTTGCTGTCCCGGATCCCAGGTGCTTTTTTCCCAGGCTTCACTCTGCTCGAGGATGCGCTTTGTGCTCACGATGGTCAGGGGCAGCGCTCTTCTGAGGTCCGAGAGATCGACGCATCGAAGGTTGCCATCGAGATGCTTGCGCCTGGACTGAGCACAAAGCCCCCCGGGCTCCAGGCTCCCGATGGAGGTGCAAAGCAGCAGGGCGCAGAAAAAAGACCTGGGCTGTAAGCCACGAGGCTTCATGTTGGCGTCGTCCTATTTGGTTTTTCGCCCCGGGATCATATGCGCCAGGACAAAATCGACGATGGGCTTCGGATTCTTCAAGCTGTGGGGGTGATGGCCCACTCCAGCTTTGATGATGACCCGGATGTTTCCCCCCAGGGCCTTGTAGCGTTTTTCGATCACCGCGGAATTTTCCGATACGGGCACCACCTTGTCGGCTCCGCCGCAGACGTGAAGAATGGGAATGCCGGCCTTTGCCAGGGGCTCAAGATTGGCGTCCGGGTTACCCTTTTAGGACCTTGCCTGT
>JAKUSY010000129.1 GCA_022451445.1 Planctomycetota bacterium | reverse complement strand
ATCCAGCCTTTCTCGGGAAGCCGCACCCGCCCGAGATACTGCCCGTTGCCCTCATCGCCAAGCAGGCGGCTTTCCCAGGCCTTGCCGAGGGACACCAGCCTGAAATCACGCGCATCGGGATTGGCGGCCTGCCAGAGCCGGACCTCGGCGGGACGATCCACGGCTGAAACCCGGATCGAGCCGTCATCCTCGAACTTCCAGGAAAATTCCGGTCTCGGAACCCCCCCGGCGATCAGCCCGGTGTAGGCGGTTATACTCTCGGTCACATCGGATCCTGAGAGGGAGTGATCGGTATTTGGAATGTAGCGCAGGTATTTCTCACCCTGGAGCTCGTCGAAATAGAACCGGGAGGAGTCGGGCAGGAAAAACTGGTCTCCTGCTGAGTTGACGATGTACTTGGGCATCCGCAGGCGGTCGAGATGGTAGTAGGGGTCGACCAGCCTGATGAGGTCCCTGTAGGTTCCCTCGTTCTTCCGCGCCATGATGCCCTGCTCCTCGTAATCGCGAACAGCGGGAGCCCAGAAGCCGTAGGCCGCGTAGTGATGGTCCATGGATGGGATCACGTTCACCACGTCGATCACGATGGGGATGAGTGCCGAGACCCGGGGATCCGTGGCGCCGGTAAGCCAGGTGGTCCAGCCTCGCTTGCTGCCCCCAGCCACAACAAACCCGCTGATATCCAGCGGCTTCTCCAGGGACTCGGCGGCCGTCGAGCCGAGGAATTCCTCCACAGCGTCCATCGCACGCACAGCGCTCTTCACCATCGGCCAGCGCGCCAGCCAGGTCTGGTCACCTGTCTCCAGGTACAGGTTCCAGGTATGGGCGACCAGGTCATCCTCGTAGCGTCCGCGAAACTCGGGGGCGAAACCAAGCGGCTGGTTAGGCACCATGCCGAGGGTCGCAACGACTGCCCCCGAGCCCACAGCCATCTCCACTGCCTTCTCCTCGGCGCCAGCCGGCGCCTTACCCTTATTGCTGCCGCCGGAGATGATGAGGAGAGCCTTCGAAGATTCACCACGCCCTGCCGCCTCCTTGACGGAGTCGGGAATCACGATCGAGAGCCAGTGGGTCCAGAGTGTGCGGTCCACCTCCCGCTCCGTGCGCCAGGTCTGCGATACCAGCCTGAGAAGATGATGGTGATAGCCAACCCCGCTGCCGGACTCGAGCACCTCCCAGGAGTAGCTGCCATCGCGAAGATTGACGTACTCCTCGAGGGAGAAATCCTTCACGCGGATCATCGAACAGCCGGCCGCCGCAAGGCTCACGGCAAGAACGCAAAGTCTCACCACACCGGGAAGTGAACATCTCATCAGGCCCCTCCTTCAGCCAGTAGGCCGCCAAACCGAAAAATCACTCTCCAAAGACCTCCTGGAGAGCTTCTCTCATGACCTCGGGATCAGGATCTACACCTGTCCAGTATCTGATTCCGACAACCCCCTGGTTCACCAGCATGCCGAGCCCGTCGAGGACCGTACAGCCGCGCTCGGTCGCGTCCCGCACCAGGCGTGTCCTGGGCGGATTGGGAATGACGTCAGCCACCACCATCGAAGGCTCGAGCGTATCGATATCCAGGGATACCCGCGCGTCTACATCGGGAAAGAGGCCTATGGAGGTCGCGTTGACGACGATGTCGGTTCCAGCCGGAACGGAGAAATCTCCCTCCCAGGGCACGAACGAAGCCACAACGCCAACCTTGTCTACGAGCAGCTCGGCCAGCTCCTGGCCCCGCTCAGCCGTCCTGTTGACGATGGTGAAGCTGACGGCGCCCGCCAGCCCCATCTCCACCCCGATCGCCCTGGCCGCGCCGCCCGCGCCAAGAATCACGACCTTCTTGCCCGCGGGATCCGTGACCTCCCTCACCGACTGGACAAAACCCTTCCCGTCGGTATTCTCGCCGACCAGTTCGTCTCCCTCGCACACGATGCAGTTCACCGCCCCCATCATCGCCGCCGACTCTCCCAGCCTGTCGAGATGTTCGATAACGGCGACCTTGTGAGGAATCGTGCAATTGCCGCCACGAAAGTTCATCGCGCGCATGCCCGTGACGGCATCGGCGAGATCCTCAGGCTCAACCTCGAGCGAGAGGTAGCGCCAATCAAGACCATGATGGGCAAAGGCCTTCTCGATCATGTACTGGGTGGGGTTTTCCGCGATCGGCTTGCCGAAGACCGCCACCAGCTCCTGCTTGAAATTCCATTCTTTCGCCATGGTATCGCTCCGGGAAACAACTCGCCTGCGCTTGATCTCTGAGCAGGGCAGGTTACCAAGCTGCGCTCCCTTTGAAAAGCCCATCCGGACCCTCAGGCAATGAGGTCGGTGATCGGATCCCCCTCGGCGATCACCAGCGGCCTGTCCTGGGTATCGTAGACCTCCGTCGAAGGATCGATCCCCATGAGGTGGAAAATGGTCGCGGCGAGATCATCAGGCCTGACAGGATCGCGGCTTGGATAGGCGCCCGTCGAGTCGGAGGCTCCATAGACGTAGCCACCCTTGACTCCACCTCCGGCCAGCAACGCCGAATAGCATTGAGGCCAGTGGTCCCGGCTCTTATTGGCGTTGATCTTCGGGGTGCGGCCGAACTCTCCCATCCAGACGACCAGGGTATCATCGAGCAGGCCCCTCTCATCGAGATCATCGAGCAGGGTCGGCAGGGTCTGCTCGGTGATCGGCAGGTGCCGCTTCTCGATGATCGGAAACATCCTCGTATTGTCAAAACCGTGGGTGTCCCAGCCGCCGGAGGTCGTGCTCTTTCCCCCGATGGTGGCATCGAAATAGACCGTAACGAAGCGAACTCCGGACTCGACCAGGCGGCGGGCCAGGAGGCACCCCTGGCCATAGGTGTGCCGCCCGTAGCGCTCACGAACAGCAACCGGCTCCCTGGAGAGATCAAAGGCGTCCCTGACCCGGGTGGAGCTCAGCATAGCCAGGGCCTTCTTGTAGTAGTCGTCAAGCCCCCTCGCCGCGGAGGAGTACTCAAGCAGCCTGGACTGCGTATCGATCAGCTTCTGCAGCTCTCTTCTTCGCTGCAGGCGCTCAAAGGAGAGACCGGAAGGCAGGCTGAGCTCGGGGAGCTTGAAATTCTTGCTGTTGGGATCCTCTGAGATGAAGAAAGGATCATGGGCCTTGCCCAGGAAGCTCGCCCGCTGCCCCGGAGTGACGGAACCATCCCGGATCACGTGAGGATAGGACACGAAGGTCGGCAGCTCACTCTCCAGCGAAGCCAGCTTGTCGACCACCGAACCGTAGGCGGGATAGAGGCTGAGCGAATCCCTGAGCCGCTGGTCATCCCGGGGCGGAGCATGCCCGGTCAGGGCGTAATAGGCCGCCGAGTTGTGGTTCTTCATGGTGTGGTGCATGCTGCGTACAAGGGCAATCCTGCCCATCTGTTTCGCCATCCGCGGAAGATGCTCGCTGACCGGGAGGCCTGGAACATCACTCTTGATGGGCTTGTGAGGCCCGCGAATTTCGGCCGGGGCGGCGGGCTTCATATCAAAGGTGTCGATGTGGCTCGGCCCGCCGAACTGGAAAAGGAAGATAACCGATTTCGCCTTTACCGGCAGAGCTGAACCCGCCTCCGCGGCCGCTTCCTGCGCCCTCAGCAGGCCCGGAAGAGTGAGCCCGAACATCCCCAGTCCGCCGGCGCTCAGGATGCTGCGCCGGCTGATGCCCGCAGCCGCGAACCCTCCGCAGGCTCCCGCTGAGCCCCGTAAAGAACTGGTTTTCGGATCGTTGCGATTCATACCGAGCATCTACCTGCGCAGCAGGAACTCCTTGGAATTGACCAGCGCCCAGGCGAGATCCTCCAGCGCGGCGCGCTTCGCTCCGGCTGAGGAGAAGAGGGCCCCGGCGGAAACGGCCTCGGCTTCAGCAGGCGGCCGCCCAAGCGCGCTCCAGTAAAGCTCAGCCACCATTTTCGCATCGCTCATACCCGAACTGGCCAGGTTTCCGAGCCGGTTTTCTCCGCTGGAGATCATCCCGTGAAGCATGGGACCGCTCACCAGGTGAAAGACCTGCGCGGGATGGGCCTGGGACATCCGCTCACACTCACAGGTCAACTGGCGATCAGGTTTTCCGAAAAGCTTGAGAAACACATCCGCGCTGCTGGGTTTTTTGTACCGGGGCAGGATCGCGTTGGTGCCGGGAATCTGTACCGCCCGGATCCCGCGCGGATAACCGTTGAAGACGGGATGCGTCCCGAGCACCTGCGCGAGAGAATCCACCAATTGCTCCGCATCGAGACGCCGCGGATAAGTCCTCGCAAAGCCGGTTTCGGCATGCTCATTCGATGGCAGCGGAATGGAGCTCAGCTGGTAGGTGCTTGAATTCATGACCAGCCGGATGAGCCCCCTGAGATCGAAGGCGCTTCGCTCCAGCTCCCGGGCAAGCCGCTCCAGCAGCCCGGGGTGGCTGGGCGGGTTCGTGGCGCGAAAATCATCGTCAGGCTCGACGAGCCCCGTGCCCATGAGGTTGAACCAGATCCGGTTTACGAGAGATCTCGCAAAGAACGGGTTCTCCGGACTCACCACCCACTCGGCGAGAAATTCCATGGGATCATCTTCTTTCGTGGGGATCCCATCGTCCGTGCCGAGCAGCCGGGGAGTGACATCCCTTCCATCCCGGGGATCCTTCAGAGATCCATCGCGCGCCATCCAGACGATTTGCTCACCGATGAAGGCGTTCTTATCGAGGCCATCCCGACGCTTGTTTTCATACACCTTGTACCGGACCCTGGAAAACAGCGCCGCCCAGCCGTAATAATCGTCCTGGGTCCAGCGCTCGAAAGGATGGTTATGACATTTGGCGCAGGCGAGCCGGACGCCGAGAAATACCTGCGCGGTATTTTCGGCGCGCTCGAGAACATCCCTATTGGCCCGGAGATAGTTCGCCGGGGGATTTCTGTAGGTGCTGCCGCGGGCGGTAAGAATCTCCCGGGCAAAAACGTCGAGCGGCTTCCCCCGGGCGATGCTGTCTCGCAGCCAGCGCTGAAAGGTCTGGACTCCCTTGCGGTCGAGGACCTTCTCCTCGTTGCGCAGAAGATCCCCCCACTTGAGAGCCCAGAAATCGGCAAACTCAGCCGTCGCGAGCAGCTCGTCGATTTTACGAGCCCGTTTGGCTTCACCCTCATCGAAGGTGAACTCCCTCGCCTCAGTCGAGGTGGGAAGACGCCCCGCAAGATCGAGAGTCGCGCGCCGCAGGAAGACCGTGTCATCACAGATCTCTGAGGGATTCATCCGCAGCAACCTGAGCTTTCCGAAGATGGCCTTGTCGATAAAGTTCTTCTCCTGGTGTCCCCTCCACTCGTAGCCCTCCATCGCCGGAACAAAGGCTACCCTCACGGGAACCTGGAGCTCGAGATACCTGCCCAGGATCGTGGCCTCCCCGAAAGAGACCCTCCTGGCGACCCCCTGGGATGAGACCGCCGCTGCCGCGCCGGTGCTCTCGTAGACGGCAAGCTCGCTCACGTCCCTCCTTGTCCCATCGGAGAACTCGGCGTAAACCCGGATCCTCAGTTCGAAGGCGGGCTCGACAAGAACCTCGAGCTCCCCTCCTCCGGGACTGGCCTCCAACCGCAGCAGCTTCGGGGAGCCGGGATCCGGCCCCGGCAGGCCTTCCTCGATCCAGTCTCGGAGGATCTGAAAAGGAACCTCCCCGGCGCTGAAACGCCGCCCCCCCTCGTGGGGAATCTCGGCGGAGGGTTTCAGGAGTATGAGGCTCTTGCCCGGATCGACCCTGTCCACACGGCGCCCCCCAAGACCACGCGTAATCGTCTGGAAGTCGGTGGCGGGATCCTGCCCCCGGAGCGGAAGCTTGAAGCCCCCCTTGCCGAGCCGATTGCCGTGGCAGGTGCCCTGGTTGCAGCCGGCCTTCGAGAGCACCGCCATCACGTCATTGGAAAAATCTATCGAGTGCCCGGCCGCGCACAGGAGCGAACCACTTCCCGCCAGGAGGCAGCCGAACACGGCCGCGCAGCTCGAGAGGAGAAATTGATTTCGCATCGATATACTCACCTGCCCGCAAGGGCAATGACGGGTTCGGGAAGCTCTGTGAACGAGCTTCAAAGACAAGCGGTTCGCACGAACGTTTCCGGCGAGTTCTATTATAGACAGACCATGGCAGGAATCAATTTGCAGGGTGTCCAGCAGGACAACGGGCAGATAGGTTTGCCTGTCGCCCGAAGAGCAGATAACCTGAGCGCCCTTGAAAGAACACAAGCACTCATTCCTCGATAAGCCGGCCCGCACGATCCTGGTGATGACCCTGCCGGTACTCGGCACGGCCATCGCCGAGCCCCTGACCTCACTGGCGGATACCTGCTTCCTCGCCAGGCTCGGATCGACTCCTCTCGCCGCGCTGGGGATCGCCACGTCCATCCTCTCAGGCGCCTTCTGGGTCCTGGGCTTCATTGGGGTGGGAATCCAGACCCTGGCCGCCGGCGCGCAGGGAGAAGGCGACAAGGACCTCCTGCAGCGACGAGTCGGAACCGCGCTGGTCATGGCGGGACTGCTGAGCCTCCTGATGGTGGTGCTGCTGCCCTTCCTGGGAGTGATCTCCGAGGCGATGGGGGCAACGGGCGAGCTAGGAGAGACGGCGGTCGAGTACATGCGCATCCGGCTGTTTGGAGCGCCGGCGGTCCTCGTCGGCTTCGCCGCCTTCGGCGCCCTGCGCGGCGTCCAGGACATGCGCACCCCGCTCTATATCTCGATCGGGATCAACGCTCTCAACATCATTCTCGACCCGCTGATGATCTTCGGTTACGGCCCCTTTCCTGAAATGGGTGTCGCCGGAGCCGCCTGGGCCAGCGTGATCAGCCAGTGGCTCGGCCTCGCCTGGGCCGTCACCGCGCTGCGAAAAAAGATCGGGTTTCGCCTCTGTCTCCATCGTCCAACCCTGAAGTACCTCCTGGCAACGAGGCGCGATATGTTCATCCGTACCGGCTCGCTGACCTTCTTTCTCGCCCTGGCCACCCGCAAGGCGACCCAGTCAGGCGACCAGGCAGCCGCCGCGCACCAGGTCGTACGGCAATTGTGGTTTTTCACGGCGCTGCTGCTCGATGCCTATGCCGTGGTCGGCCAGAGCCTGGTCGCCTACTTCATCGGGCAGGATGATCGAGCCCAGGCGAGAAAGGCCGCCGCCCATACCATCCTCTGGAGCATGGGAAGCGGAATCGTCCTGGCGCTCCTGCTCCTGCTCATCGAGGAACCGGCTGTCAGGCTGCTGGTCCCAGCGGATGCGGCGCACCTGATCGCCGGTGCCTGGCTCATCAGCTCCATATGCCAGCCTCTCAATGCACTGTGTTTCGCCACAGATGGAGTTCACTGGGGAACCGGCGACTATGGCTTCATGCGAAACACCGTGGTGGCGGCCACGGCAGCAGGCATCGTCGGACTGCATTTCATCGATCCCGCGAGCCCGGACTGCCTGCGCCGGATCTGGCTCGTCTGTGTCTACACAATCATCCTGCGGGGGGTGCCCGGCCTGCTCAGGATCTGGCCTGGTTTCGGCAAGGCCCCTCTGCGCCGGGGGAAAGAGTGATGGCGCTGGCGGGCATTTGAGACTCATTTTCTGGACAGAATATTCCCCCTGTGGTCCGATGGGTTGAAAGAGGTCTCTGCATCGCCCAAAGCGAGCTCGATTCATGAAAACCGTCAACCTGGCAGATTCCATAGCGAGAACTCGCAGGAACTTCCTGGCCACCTCCGCAAGCGGCCTGGGAACGCTGGCCCTGGCCCATATGCTCCAGGGCCAGGACCTGCTGGGAGCCGCGGACACCAGCGGCCTCACCCCCCTGGCGCCAAAGCCGCCTCACTTCGCTCCCAGGGCGAAGAACTGCATCTTCCTGTTCATGGCGGGCGCCCCCAGCCAGATGGACCTCTTCGACCCCAAGCCCAAACTCGACGAGCTCCACGGCAAGCCGCTGCCGGAATCCCTGACGAAAGATGTACGCTTCGCCTTCATCAAGAAGAAGACGGCGGTGCTGATGAGGAGTCACCGCAAGTTATCCCGCC
>JAKUSY010000128.1 GCA_022451445.1 Planctomycetota bacterium | reverse complement strand
CAATCCGAGGACCGAGTCTCCGAGAAATTCCAGACGCTCATTGGAGGGGTTCTCGAGCGTCTTGATCGATGAGTGGGTAAGGGCCTGGTGCAGAAAACGCAGATCCCTGAACTGGTAGGTAACCTTCTTCTCGCACTCGTGGAGGTTCCTGAGGTCCGACTCCCCCAGCTCCTCCGCCGCCCAATATTCCATCGTTTCCGTCATTCGCTGCGCACTCCTGTGAAGGACTCTGGAAACCATCCGGGAGGTCATCCCGAGAGGCTCCGGGTTCTGCGTACTCCCCGGGGAAACGAGCTCCCCGCGGACCTGCGGCAAGAACAACGAGAACGGGAAGAACTTATCGGCATCCACCCGGATGCGATCCGTTTTTCTCAGCCTCGATTCTCCGCAACCTTATTATCGGCGTGTTTGCGCCATCATGTTAACAACTGTTTTGGATCACTCATCGATGGGAAATAGACCTTTCTCCCAGTAAATCCGCCGTACACGCGGCCAGAAGGACCTCGCTGAGAAACGGACGCTCACGGCATCGAGACGATAACTCTCGGGTTCACGCTCCAGGCGCGCTAGGTAGGCACGGCAGGCACGGCGGAGAAAGCGTCTCTTGGAGGCATCGATTCTCTCGAAACCTTCGCACCAGGAGCCTTCGCTGGTCGATTTGACCTCCACAAAGACCAGGGTCTGCCCCTGCCTGGCGACCAGATCGATCTCGACGCCGGAGAGACGAACGTTCGCCGCCAGGATTTCCAGCCCGTTACGGGCGAGATAACGCGCCGCGCACCTCTCCCCCAGCCTGCCGAGCGCCCCGGCATCGATGCGAAAGCGCTTTGAAAACCACTCCCGGATCCGCCTGGCGGCCTTCAATGATCCTCCGCAGGGGGAAGCCTGGGGGCGGACAAGATCGCAGAGCGCTCAGACACCCGCGGCCGCCTCGGAAGATTCCTCGATCTCGGGTTCATCGGCAGCCGCCTCGGGAGCTTCCTCCGCCGGCTCCTGGGCCGGGGCCTTGGCGGAGCCCGCTCTCGTAGCGGCGCTGCGAGGATCATCTCCACGACGTTCCTTGACGCGGGTCGCCTTGCCGATCCTGTCGCGCAGATAAAAGAGCCTGGAACGCCGGGCCTTTCCTTTGCGGCGGACCTCAACGGCCAACACGATCGGGGAATGGCAGGGAAAGGTTCTCTCGACGCCTTCGCCCGCCACGATGCGACGGACCGTAAAGGTCGCCCGGATCGAATGACCCCCCTGAATCTTGATCACCGTACCGGTGAAGATCTGGACCCGCTCCTTCTCGCCCTCGCGGATCTGGACATGAACATCGACTGTATCGCCAACCTGGAAAGCGCCGAGAGGCTTCTCACGCTTGTGCTGGGCATCTATTTCATTGATTATATCTGACATTTCGTGCTCCAGTCCGCATTGTCGGCGGACATTTTCATTAAGGTACTGTTTTCCGGCAGACAGGCGAGACCGCGCCGGATTTCCAGCGCATAGCCCAGGTATTATCCGGCTCCCGCCCCTTTTTCCTGTAATTCCCTGTTCTCGAGCAGATCTCCACGACGATCCCTGGTTCTTTCAAGAGCCTGCTGTCGGCGCCACTGCTCTATTTCCGCATGGTTTCCCGAGAGGAGAACCTCCGGGACTTTCATCCCGCGATATTCCGACGGACGGGTGTACTGCGGGTATTCCAATATTCCGTTTTCAAATGATTCCTCCTCGGAGGACTCCGGATGCCCCAGGGCGCCGGGAAGAAGACGCACGACGCCATCGATAAGAACCATGGCGGGAAGCTCTCCACCGGAGAGGACATAGTCCCCTATGGAAACTTCCTCGAAACCGAGACCCTCGAAGATGCGCTCGTCCAATCCTTCATAATGTCCGCAGAGCAGGACAATACGCGACTCGCCCGAGAGCTCGCGCAGCAAGGGCTGGTCGAGCCTGCGTCCCTGCGGGGTCAGAATAATCTTACGTACACCCGCATCAGCGGCCGATCCGACCTCGCCGAGAACACTCTCGACCGCGTCGAAAACCGGCTCGGGCTTGAAAACCATCCCCGGACCGCCGCCATAGGGGCGATCGTCTACCGAGCGATGGCGATCCTCGGTGAAATCACGAAGATCGACACGCTGGATCTCGACAAGTCCCGACTTCACGGCGCGGCCAAGGATGCTCTCGTCCACTACGGAGGAAAACATCCCCGGAAAGATAGTGATGATATCGAATCTCACGGCCATGGTTCTGCGACTCGTCGGAAAAAAATACGTTCCTGCGCGGCCCGGCGATCCCACAGACTGCGGAAACTCTGCCGGCATCAGGCCGGCCCGGCGCACAACAAATGAACTTGCTGTAATGTATTGAACGTTCTTTCAATGATCCCTATTCGCTGGAATCCTCGGACTCTTCAGCGTCTTCGGCGGGAGCGTCTTCGGCGGGAGCTTCTTCGGCGGGAGCTTCCTCGGCGGGAGCTTCCTCGGCGGGAGCTTCCTCAGCGGGAGCTTCCTCAGCGGGAGCTTCCTCGGCAGCGGGGGCCTCGTCTACCTGGCCTTCAGCAACCTCGTTCTGGGTCTCGACCGCTTCCTCAACGGCCTCAGGAGCATCCTCCGCCTCAGCGGCGGGGGCTTCTTCCTTAGGCTCAGGGGGCGGCTGCTTGTTCAGAGCCTTCTGCTTTCTCTTTCTCTTACGCTTGAGCCGCTCATCACGGGCGGTCCGTTTCTCGGCGTTGAGGGTCCGTTTCGGACGAGTCTTCGATTTCTTGGCCGGAACAAGTCCCGCGACCTCCGCCTTGCGAAGAAATTTCATGACCGTCTGCGAAGCCGTCGCCCCGACGCTGAGCCAGTACTCCGCCCGCTCCTTATCGAGATGGAACTTCTTAGCATCGTCCTCGATGAACGGATCGTAATAACCGATGCTCTCGATATATTTCGCATCGCGGGCACGACCCCGCTCTATAGCGCAAATTCTGTAAAAAGGTCGATGGGTTTTCCCCATTCGCCTCAGGCGAAGCCTGCCCGACATCCTGCTACCTCCAGTTGCAATCATCCGCGCGACCACCTGGTCTGCGGATAAAAACTTAACTCATTCTAATTTAATATCTTAAGGTCCTTCCAAGAGTCTGGTGGAAGACGCAAAAGATGGGCAATTATCTCAAATTAAATCCTAAGGTCAAGTGATTTAGGAAGTTCCGATTCGAATGAGCTCGACCCGAAAAACCTGGCTCCCCAGATCGGTTTTTGACCGGGCCCCCGCCAAGCCTCACCGCCTCCGGCTCTTTCTCCGGTTCTTCCGCTCACGCTTTCGACGCGCCTTCAGCTCGGCCTTTGTCGTCTTGCGGGTCTTGGCGGTGCCGCCGCGGCCTTTTTTCCTCTGCGAGCCTTGTTCCGCCCCCATCTGTTGCGACATCTGATGCATCATCTGATGAGGATCGTTCATCATTTTCTTCGCCTGGGCCATCGCCTTCAGCTTCCCCAGCGGGCCCTTACTCGAAGACCCCGTCATCTGATCCATCATTTTCTTCATGCCGTTGAACTGCTTGAGCAGGTCATCCACATCCATTCTCGCACGCCCGCTACCGCGGGCGATACGGTCACGACGCGACGAATTGAGAATCTCCGGCCGGCGGCGCTCCTTGGGCGTCATGGAGCGCACGACTCCCTCGATGTGGCCGAGGTCCTCATCACTGATGTCCATGTCACCGAGCTGGGCTCCCATTCCCGGAACCATCTCCAGCAGTTTGCGGATATTGCCGCCCGCCATCTTCTTTACCGACTGGAGCTGATCGAGAAAATGCTCCAGGGTGAAGGTGCCATCGAGCAGCTCCTTCTGCATGCGGGCCGCGTCTTCGGCATCGACCACCCCCTGGGCCTTGGCGACGATCCCCCGCACATCTCCAAAACCGAAGATGCGCTCCGCCATGCCCTCGGGACGAAATTCCTCGAGCGTCCCCTCGAGCTTCTCCCCCGTACCGACGAATTTGATGGGCTTGCCGGTAACCGTCTTCACCGACAGTGCCGCTCCACCGCGAGCATCTCCATCGAGCTTGGTCAGGATGACCCCGGTCAACTCGAGCTGCTCGTTGAATTCTCTCGCGCTCTTGACCGCGTCCTGGCCGACCATGGCGTCACAAACGAGAAACACCTCGTGAGGACTGGTGACCCGGGAGATCTCACAAACCTCCCCCATCATCTCCTCATCAACGTGCAGGCGTCCCGCGGTATCGAGGATGACCGTATCGCAGCCCAGCCGGCCGGCCTCCTTGAGGCTCTCGGCGCAAATGGCCGGAGGCTTCTCTCCCGGCTGGGAAAAAACCGGCACCTTGATCTGTTCGCCCAGGGTCCGCAGCTGGTCCACGGCGGCCGGGCGCTGCATGTCGGCGGCCACCAGGAGGGGGCGGCGCTTGTGCTGCTTGCGAAGCATGATCGCCAGCTTCCCGCAGGTTGTCGTTTTACCGCTGCCCTGCAAGCCAGCCATCAGGATGACGGTCAGGCCCTTGGACTGGAAATTGATGGTGGTATCTACCGGGCCCATCAACGCCACAAGCTGCTCAAAAACAACCTGGATGAACTGCTGCCCGGGCTCGACTCCCTTGAGAACCTTCTCCCCCAGGGCTTCTGTTTCTATTTTCTGGAGGAATTGCTTGATGACCTCGAGCGCGACATCCGCTTCGAGCAGCGCCACACGGATCTCGCGGAGCGTCTCGCGAATATTCTTCTCGGTGATCTTTTTTCCGGCAAGATTGCCGAGGATCCCGGAAAACCGTTTTGTGATGCCTTCAAACACTGTTTTGCGCCTCCGGCCCGGCTCTCTGCCTCCGGCTGATCGAGCCTGGGGCCCGACCTCGCTGTCTCCATCGATAAACGCCCGCCCTCCAGGACGGTATGCGGGTTCAGGGCGGTATGTTAACACCGCCACAACGACGCTGCCAGCAACCAAAACCGCAACGGACCCGGGGCCGGACTATTGCCCTGCCCGGTCGGCAATGGTAAACCAGCACGACGATCGGTCCGCGCAGCGCCAATCGCTGCCGGGCGCTTACCAGGCCGACCGGGAGGCCGCGACCTCTCCCGGAAAAAACATCTTCGAGGGAAACGTATCGTGACCCGACCCAGGGCCATAATCTGCCTGACCGGCTCCGAGCTTACCCGTGGGGAGACCCGTGACGCCAACGGCTCCTTCCTCGCCACGGAGCTGACCATGCTAGGTGTTCACATAGAGGAGCTCCGCCTGCTGCCCGATGACGGGGAGCGCCTCGAGGAGGCCTTCAGAGAGCTGACCGCTCGGGCGGAAATCGTCGTCATCAGCGGAGGCCTGGGACCCACCGCGGATGACCTCACCATCGCCTCCCTCGCCCGCGCCCTCGAACGCGATGTGACGATCGACGAAACGGCGCGCGAGACCATGCGCCGCAAGGCGCTGGAGCGGGTACCCTCCGAGAACGAGATCCCAGGCAACTTCTACAAGCAGGCAGAGGTGGTCGAAGGCGCGCGGGTGCTTCAGAACCCGGCCGGACTGGCCCCGGCAAGCCTGGTGGAAACCGGGCGCGGCCTGGTCGTCGCTCTACCGGGCGTTCCCCATGAGCTTCGCGCCATCTTCCACGAACACCTCGCCGGAGAAATCACCAGGCGCTTCGGACTCACGCCGCCTCGCATACTCCGGGCAAAGCTCATGGGGCAGCCCGAGAGCTGGGCGGAGGCCAGGATCCAGCGGCTCGGCATCGATACCGAGAAGATCGAGTACGGCATCAGCGCCCGGCCCGGCGAGCTCCTTCTCAAGTTCATCTCCCACGCCGAGAAAGAACACGTCCTCCTGGATGAAATCCGTCGGGCGCTCGAGGCCGAGTTCGGCGACGACCTCTTCTTCCCGCCCGAAGGTCTGAAAGAACCCGCGGGAGAGCCACTCGACATCTCCCTCATGCGCCGGGTTCACGAGCTGCTGGTGTCGAGCCGGGCGAGCATCGCCACTGCCGAGTCCTGCACCGGAGGATTGATCGCCAAGCGCCTGACGGACCAGGCAGGATCATCGCGGTATTTCCTGGGCTCGGTCGTCGCCTACCAGAACGACATCAAGACCTCCATGCTGGCTGTCGAGCCGCGGGTTCTCGAGCGGGAAGGCGCCGTCTCGCGACCCGTGTGCAAAGCGATGGCGCGGGCGGTGAAGAAGAATTTTTCAGCGACCTACGGAATCTCCGTAACCGGCATCGTGGGCCTGGTCTATCTCGGCATCGCCGGACCCGGCGAGGATGCCATCTACGTTGAGAAAAAAGTCTTCGTCGGCAAACGCGACCTGGTTCGGGCCCAGGCAGCGACCCGGGCGCTCGACCTGCTGCGGCGGAACCTCGAGGCCGAAGCATCCGAAAACTCCTGAGCCCCCGGCGTCCGAGAGGGGTATCGACAACAAACTGGATGGCCGACGCCTCCACGTGAGCCTTATCATGGGTGGCGTGGACAACCCAATCGCGACCGAATTCGACATCCCCTTTACCGTGGAAAACGTCCTGGCCGGCTACCGGCAGGGCATCTTCCCGATGGGCGACGATGAGGATGACCTGATCTACTGGTTCCGCCCGGACCCGAGGGCCATCCTGCCCCTTGAAGATTTCCATATTCCCCGCTCACTTCAGCACGCCATGGACAACGGAGAATTCGAGGTGACCGCCAACAGGGCCTTCACCGATGTGATGATCGGTTGCGGAGAGGGGCGCCCTGTCTGGATCACCGACCGGATCCACGACCTCTACAACCAGCTGCACGAGCTGAAGAAGGCTCACTCCGTGGAGATCTGGAGCGGCGAAAAACTCGTCGGGGGCATCTACGGGGTGCAGCTGGGCGGAGTCTTCATGGCGGAATCAAAATTTCACCGTGTCACCAACGCATCGAAAATAGCCCTGGCAAAACTCGTCGAGCGGCTGAGGGAAGGGGGCTTCGCCCTGCTGGAGGTGCAATACCTGACCGACCACCTCCAGCAATTCGGGGCCCTGGAGATCTCCAACGCCGAGTACCTCCTGCGGCTGGAGAAGGCGGCCCGGAGCGAGTGCGTGTTTTGAAACGCCCTCGGTCGCGGCGAATTTCCGGCGCGCCATTACCGGCGGGGACTACTTCGCGGACTTCCTGAAAGCCCACAGGCGATCCTTGCCGCGAATGTAGATCGTCCCATCGACGAGCGCGGGAGTGGCGATGATCTGCCCGGGGACCTTTCCCTTGCCGACGATCTTGAATTCATCCCCCGCCTCCAGCGTGATGGTGTCTCCCGACATGGCCGTGAAATAGACCCTGCCGTCGGCCGCGACAGGAGAGGCCTTGACGTCGCCGCGGAAAATCCGTTCACGCCACTTCAGCTCTCCCGTGCGGGCATCGAGACAGGAGCCGACCCCGTTGTCCCGAACCAGGTAGAGCCGGCCGCGGTAGCATACCGGCGTGGGACAATCCGGAGAGTGCTGCTTGTAGAGCCAGCTGCGACGGCTGGCCGTGATGTCCCCGCTCGCCTCCTTGCCGGGATCCAGGCCGATGACCTTTCCAAGACCGCCGTACCCCGAGCTCGTGGCGAAGACCATCCCCTGCGCGGCCGTCGGCGAGGCGATCGAGCGTCCGGCCTTGTGCGGAATGTCCAGCCCTGAAGAGATCCAGAGCTGCCGGCCGGAGGAGGGCTCGTAGGCGTTGACATGATCCGCTCCGGAAACCACCACCGCCTTTTCCCCCTGCCAGTCAAACAGTATCGGAGAAGAATAGGCATCCGTCGCCTCGCCGATGCAAGCCAGCTTCCTGTCCGCCTACCAGAGGTATTATCCCGTCTTGATGTCGACGCAGAGAACGTACGAGGGTCCTCCGTTCATACAGGCGATGTAGAGCCTGCCCGAATAGAGCAACGGGGATGAGCCCATGCCCCAGAGAATACGGTACTCGCCGTGATCCTTGACCAGGTCCTTTCGCCAGAGAACCTTTCCCTTGCCGCTGTCGAGACAGACCAAGTCACCGGTTCCGAAGAGAGCGCAGACCCTGTCTTTCGTCGCGACACAGGTGGGCGTCGCCATATTGTGCAGCCGATGATGTTTCGT
>JAKUSY010000127.1 GCA_022451445.1 Planctomycetota bacterium | reverse complement strand
TGCTGAATCCGAAGCTTGCCGCTGCCGCCTCGCCAACCGTTTTCCCTCTCTTCCCGGCGACCTACGGTCATATCGCCAGGCTCGGTTTCGATGGCGCGCAGGCGCTCGGGCCCTCGTCCGCAGCCGGCTTTCTCTGCTGCCTCCTCTACGGGCAGCCCCCGGTCTACGCACTTCCCCCGGGGCGCTATTTCGAATCCCCCGAGCCCGCCCCCTCAGCGGCCGGGAGCGAGAGAGCCGCCTGGTGTTTCGCCAGGGAGGCGGGCTGGAGCGCGGACCGGAAGCTGGGGGCTCGCGATGTCTTCATCAAGAACACCTACGAGGTCGCCACCTGGCTCTCCCGGCTCTGCGCACGCAACCGTCTGAGCAGCCATCGGTTCCTGAAACCCGACGGATCGGTCCAGGAGACCTACTTCAGCGCCGACCTCCGGGTCCTGGTCAACTTCGGCAAGGAGCCCTACGAGGACGAGGATGCGAAGGTCGTACTTCCCCAATTCGGCTTCCTGGTTCGCCACCCCTTCTTTCTCGCCTTCCACGCCCTGCAGGCCGACGGCCTCACCTACGACACCCCCGCCTTCTTCACCGTTCGCTCTCTCGAGGGAAAGATGTATCTCCGGGCGGAGCAGGTCCGGATCTACCAGGGGATGGAGCCCGACAGGATCAGCCTCGGCGGGCGCGTCTTCAAGGTACGCGGGGAATTGAAAACAAAGATCTGGTGATGCCTGTCTTCAAAAAGACCTCCTGAATTCATGTCCACATCCCGTCTTCGAATCTGCGTCGCCGCCTTCTGCATGGATGCCACCTCCTACGGCGCCGGGCTCCTGCTGCCGATCTATGCTTTGAACGAATTCGACGCAAACCCCCTCGAGCTGGGCTTGATCGGAACCATCATCAACGCGACCTATACGGTCGTCTGCTGGCTGAGTGGACGCATGAGCGACCGGGTCGGCTCCCGGGCGCTCTATCTCCCGGGAGCGGCCATCGTCTTCGCAGCGGCCCTTCCGATCATCTATTTCAGCACCAGCCTCGGACAGCTTTTCCTTGCCGCCCCCATTCTCGGCCTCGGCCTGGCCCTCTACTGGGCCCCGTTGGAGCGCGCGTTGGGGGAGACAAGCACCTCGCAGAACCTCTGGAAAACAGCCGGTACCTTCAACTGCGTCTGGGCCGCTGGAATCTGCCTGGGAAGCCTTGGGGGGCCGAGCCTCTACGACCAGCTCAGCTTCAAGGCCGGGGTGCTTCTCCTGCTGGGTCTCAGCGGATTGGCCCTTGCCCTGCTCATTCCCCGCCTCCGGATAGAACCCCGGAATGGAAGAACCGAACCTCCACCCACCACAGAAGGTCCCAACAGCTCCCACCTGCTCCTGGTGGCATGGGTTGCTAACTTTTCCGCCTACTTCGCCTTCAGTGGAATCAACTACCAGCTGGCTGACCTGGGTAAAAAACACCTGGAGATCGGTGTGACCATGCTGGGCCTGCTCGCCTTCGTCATCAACCTGGCCCGGTTCGGCGGCTTCTTTGCCCTGCGCAGGCTCAGTGGCTGGCATTACTCGCCGAGGTGGCTCTTCATCGTACAGCTCGTGACGGCCCTTGCGCTCCTGGGGCTCAGCGGCCTGGACAGCCCGGTGTTTTATTTTGCCCTGCTGCCACTGGTCGGAATATTACGCGCCCTGCCCTACACCCTGAGTTTTTACTACGGTCTCCGGGCTCCCTCAAAGGGAGGTCGAAACAGCGGCCTGCACGAAGCCGCGCTCTCGATGGGGCTGACCCTGGGCCCGCTGGCATGCGGGGCCGCCGCCTGGGCCCTGCCGGACTGGCCGGCTGTAGCCCTTGCAGCAGCGGGATCCATGATCCTCCTGGCACTTACCGCCGAACTCATCATCATGAAAATAAACCAGGGCGGAAAACAGCCTGGCGGTTAGGATAGACTCCTCAGCCAGACAGTTCCTTGTGAAACCTGACAATGCTAATTGACTCCTGCCGTTACTCCATCTCTTCCTGCATCCTGGCAGGGCTCTTCCTCTGCGGCTGCGGCTCTATCGAGGAACGTTTCCAGGGCTCCGGACTCGCCCAGGAGCCGGGCGGGGAGATCTCACCTGTGCAGGCGCCGGTCGGGCTCTCGCGTAAAGACCTCGAGGCGAAGGAGCGCGAGCGCCTCGAAAACGGCAACTACGCCATCAGGATAGACCGTACCCTGATCTATCCCTGCCGGTGGCTGAAAGCGGATGACCTCGCCGTGACGCTTCAGCCCCTGCTCGAGTCCCGCTACGGCAACGGGGTGCGCGTGGTTCCCCATGCCGCGACCAACCACCTGCTCATCTACATCCCTCCATTCCATGAGCGGGAGCACACCACCAGGAGAGCCGTCTCGACAGCGAGCACCGGCAGATCGAGAACCGTCCGAGCGCCCAGTACAACCACCTCAAGGCGCTCGGGAAGCTAGTCCTCTACCCCAAGCCCCTCTCTCCACGCTTTCACGCGCTCGGAGGGCTCCCAGGTCGGCACCTTCTCCGCGAGAAAGGCAGCGATTCCTGAGTAAAAAGAGTTCGTCCTGTTCCTGACGAGAAAATCGGAGATCTTCGGGATCGACTGGCCATTGTAATAACTCTTGACCAGGACAATGGACCCCGACTCCGAGGGGATAACAGCGTACTGACCGGTGGCAAGATACACTGGAGTGTAGGAGTCCGTTGGCTGGCAGGACTTGGCGAGGCGGTACATAAAATAAAAGCAATCCCCCTTGCGCCGCAGCTCATGGATGAACCAGATATCGGTTCCTTTTCTAAGCAGCGCCGGCTTCCAGACTTCGTGGGCAAGCACCTGGTTGGGTTTCAGCTTCGGAGGATCGTCCAGGCAGGATTCGGCCTTTTCGAATCCTGGGAAAACGTGATCGACGCGATCCATCGGGTTATTCGGGATCTGGGCCTTGAAGTCCGAGCAGACGACAAAAACGAGCAGATCGAGCGGCTTGACTCCGGCGACGGTATACAGTGCCCGGGCCTCGACGATCTGCCCCTCGGCGATGTTGCGAAGCTCAACACTACTGGCAGAGAGCTTCTCGAGCCAGGAGCCATCGGTAAGCGGATCCCGAACAACCTGCGTCTTGTAGAGCCCCTCTCCAGGAACCTCCAGCCCAGGCAGCTCAGTACGCAGCGAGGCGAAGCGTTCCCTGAACCAGTCGCCCCGGCCCCGAAGATAAGGGTTTCCGAATTCCAGGAGGGCTCCACTCTCGGCCAGCACATCCTTTTTCTCGACAGGTGGCGCAGAGGTGCCTGTCTCCTCCGGCTGCCCGGCCCCGGCAGGAACTTCACCGGCAGCGACGGGATCATCCTGCAGTGTGCCTATGGCCGTCTCATCCACTGGCAGGATTACCTCGCGGTCATCCCGCAACAGCTCGGCGAAGCCCAGGAACAGGAGCAAGACGACCAGGGCGGCGGCAAGATTAGCGATGATTATCCAGCGTCTCACAGAACCAGGTCTCCTTGGCGGAGGAGCCTATCCGCTCACCTTCTGCTTGGCGCGCTCCGCCGTACACCAGGCGCGGACCTTCTCGGCTTGCGCCTTGCGGATTCCCTCGTCCGCCGAGGCACTGAAGGGTGGAGGAAAATCCACGAAGTAGGCCTTTATATAGCCGTAGGCCGCCTGGCGAATCGCCTCGTGGGTACTGTCGAGATCCTCCAGGAAGAGCGCCAGGGCCTCCCGGGACTGGCACTGGACCAGCGCCCACATGATCGCCTTTTTCAAGGTGACACTCTTCTTCGTGCTGGCGTAGTAGGTCAGGAGATCGTTGACGTTCTCCTTCTTCTTCGTCATTCCGATCATCATGACCCGCTCCCACCGGCGATGCCATTTCACGTAACTTTTCCATTCCTTGTAATCGTAGCCGGTGATCTTCTCAAGATGGCCGTCGATTACCGAGCGTACCGATTTGCTCCTGATCGCATCGCGCACCTTGGCCATGTCGGGAATGAGCTCACCCCTGAACTCCGGGGGATAGCCATCGACGATATTCTCGAGGAACTTGATCAGCTTGACGTTCGGCCGCATGCGGATGTGACGCATGAGACTGGGATAGTGAACCGTGGTGTTGAGAGACGGCAGGAAGACCCAATCCCTGGCCCCGCTCTCCCCGGGGTTGCTCTTGCCTGAGACGATGATGCGGCTGTTGGGGTTCTTGGTGATCAGCGAGCTCGCCCGGTTGAGCACCAGCAGGGCGAAGGACGTGGCTATGCGGGGCTCGCCTTTTTCCCCGTGCGCGCCTCCACCGTCCCAGCTGCCATCGACCCGCTGCTGAGCGATGAGGTGGGTGGACATCTCCTTGAACCAGTCGTGCTTTTCAAAGAGCTTGACGTCCCCGAGATCTCCGACCTTCTCCAGGCTGTACATGCCGTAGTAGCTCCCGGTCGGCTTCCAGTGGGTCATCAGCCAGCCGTAGCCATCGCGCACCGCCTTGTTCAAGGCGTTCAGCTGTTGATTCGGAATTTTTTTCTTCAGGCTCTTGCGCGCGAGAATCAACGAGGAGAGTCCCGCGCAGGTCATATTCCAGGTAGCCACCCCCCCGTTCCTATAGTAGAAGACCCTGGAGTAAACCTTGATGCCTTCAAGGCCGACCTCGGGATCCTCGGGCGTCACGACCACGGTCGTGCGTCCCCTGTCGCTTTTCCTGGGCTTGCCGGCCTTCTTCTTTACCCCAGTGGGATCGGGTTCCTTCCTGTCGCCATCGATCAGCTTGACCTTGCTGTTCCACTCGTCGATATCCGATGGATTCATCATCGTGACCCGCTCCGCGACCTCCGGGCCCTTCTCCTGCTGGCCGAGGACGAAGTGATCCATGATCTTCAGCCAGACCTTCCTGTTGATCGGAATATTCCGCTTCACCCCGACTCCCAGGCCCAGCACGGCGAACTGCGTATTGGAGTTGTCGAACCGGTCCTTGGAGGGGCCGTAATTCCAGCCGCCTCCTCCCGCCATCTGAATATTCGCCAGGTTCTCGACCGCCTTTTTCAGGTAAGGCCGGTACAGCTTGCCGATGCGGGGATCATCCTTGAAAAGCACCCGCATCTTGGCGGGCGCGAGGATCAGGAGATCCTGCTCAATCTGGGAGATGGCCGCGTCCAGGGCGAAGATGTAACAGGCAAGGGTATAGGTGTGCTTGCTCTTGGACAGCCGGCCGAAGAGGTAGTCGAAATTGCGCTTCACCACCGGATGGTTGATGCTGATTCCGGAGACGACCAGGGCGTAGGTCTCGAGAGCGACCTGCCCCTCGGCCCTGGTGCCGACCTGCTTGGCCTTCACCTGGCCGATGAGGTAATCGGTGCCGGCATCGATGGCCGTTCCGATCGCATCGTCAGCATGCAGGCAGGCTCGCCCCACCGGCGAAAGACCGGTACAAACGAACAGAACGAGAGCGGCCGCAAAACTGATTTTCCTGTTTAGAGACATTCCCGGTTCTTCCCCATAAGAAAACTAAGGAACCTTAAAAAAACACCTACCAGAAGGATACCACCTTCGCAGGTTTTCATGAATGCCCCATTGTAAAACCGCCGGGGCGATTGTCCAGACCTGAAAGGCGCACGCCTGCCGCGCCTTATTGCCGCGTCTCACGCTTACGGCCCGTATTGACCCCTCAGGAAGGCTTGCATAGAATGCGGGGCCTTTCAAATGCCGGTGATACGGAGCAGACAATGAAGTTACCTGATACGGCGCCAGCCAGCTTCTCCCCTGGATTCCTCTCTCTCCTGCTGAGCCTCCTGCTGTTTGCCGGCTGTGGCGGCAAACAGGACGAACCGCTCGAAAAAGCCCTTCGCATAGCCGTGATACCGAAGGGAACAACGCACGAATTCTGGAAGATGGTCCACGCGGGGGCGATCAAGGCCGAGAGAGAGCTCAATTCAGCCGGAGCGCAAAAAGTCGAAATTATCTGGAAGGGCCCGCTCAAGGAAGACAACACCGAGCAGCAGATCAACCTGGTTCGAACCTTCGTCCTCCAGGGAGTGGACGGCATCGTGCTGGCCCCTCTCGATAAGACAGCCCTTGTCAGCCCCGTTCGGGAGGCGGCCGCCAGGAAGGTTCCCGTGGTGATCTTCGACAGCGGTCTCGATGCCGAGGTCGGCAAGGACTTCGCCACCTATGTGGCAACCGACAACTACAGGGGGGGCGTCCTCGGAGCAAAGCGGCTCGGCGAGGTGCTCGGTGGAAAGGGAAAAGCCATCCTGCTTCGCTACCAGGTCGGCTCGGAGAGCACAATGCAGCGGGAAAACGGCTTTCTTGACACCATGAAGAAGGAGTTCCCTGATATCGAGCTGATCTCGACGGATCAACGCGCCGGGGCTACCGAGGAGCAGGCCTACCGGAAATCCCAGAACCTGTTGACGCGCTTCAAGGATGAGGTGAACGGGATCTTCTGCCCGAACGAGTCCGCCGCCGCGGGCATGCTCGGCGCCCTGCGACAGGCCGGCCTCAACGGCAAGATCAAATTCGTCGGCTTCGACGCCAGCGAGAAGCTGGTGCAGGCCCTCGGAAAAGGTGATATCGATGGCCTCGTACTGCAGAATCCGATCAATATGGCCTACCTGGGCGTCCGGTCGGTCATCGATCACATCAACGGCAAGAAGCTCGATGACTATGTCGATACGGGTGTGCAGGTCGCCACCCCGGAGAATATGAATACTCCGCAGATGAAAGAGCTGCATTCACCTGACCTTTCGAAGTGGCTGGACAATTGACGCCCGAACCCCCCGCCGAAACAGGTAAGGCCGAGGCTGAGCAAGACAGCCCAGGGACAAAGTCTCCAGGAGGCCCTGCCCAGGGTATGACTCCCGGCTCGCTGCGATTCGCGCGAATCTACCGCGCCCTGCTCCCCTTTCTCAGCCTGGCCGTCGTCCTTCTCGTCTTCCTCCTCGTCGATCTCTTCACCAACGGGGGGATGCGGAATTTCATCAAGGTGATGAACCCGGAGAACCTCATGCTCGTGGCGAACCAGAACGTCATCATCGCCCTCGGGGCGCTCGGAATGACGTTGGTCATCATCAACGGCGGCATCGACCTGAGCCCGGGATCGTCCATAGCGCTGTCCACCGTGGTTATCGCTCTCTGCCTGAAAAGCGGCCTCGGCTCTTCGGTGGCGCTGCTGGCCGGGCTAGGAACCGGGGCCTCTATCGGCCTCCTCAACGGCGCCATCATTACCCGCTTCAAGATTGTCCCGTTCATCGCCACCCTGGGAATGATGAGCATCGCCCGCGGGCTGGCCAAGCTGCTGTCGAGCGAACAGAAGATTAACGTCCCGGACCCCAACTCGGAGATCTGGCTCAAGGATATGCTCTACGGCGAGGGACTGGGCCCCTTCTCCAACGGCATGGTCACCCTGGTCGTCCTCGCCCTCGCTCTCTGGGCGGTTCTCAAGTACACCGTTTTCGGCCGCTACGTCTTCGCCATCGGCTCGAACGAGACCGCCGCCCGTCTCTGTGGACTGCGGGTAGAGGGACAGAAGATCCTGGTCTACATGCTGGCCGGGCTCTTCTTCGGCGCGGCGGCGGTCATGGAGTTTTCCACTCTTGGAAACGGCGACCCGAGCACCGCGATCGGCAAAGAGCTCGACATCATCGCCGCCGTGGTGATCGGCGGAGGCAGCCTCAGCGGAGGCAAGGGCAGTGTCATGGGCTCCCTGGTGGGCGCCTACATCATCAGCCTCCTGCGCAACGGCTGCGTTCTCTACGACATACCCAACCCGGTGCAGGAGATCGTGACCGGCGTAATTATCGTGGCGGCTGTAACCATCGACCAGCTGCTCCTGCGGCGGCGAAGCTGACCGGCGTCAGTCGGCGGCCTCGGCCCCCGGGCAATACCGCAGCCCTCCGGTCGCCTCGATCTCCTCTCTGAACGCAACCTCCTGTTCCCGCGACAGCGGCCTCAGGGGAGGCCGCACCGGCCCGCAGTCGATACCGCAGATCTTCATCATGACCTTCATCGCCGGGTGGCCGCCGCCGTATTTACGGTAGACCGCCACCATCTCGACTGAGAGAGACTGAAGACGCCTCGCCTCATCCATCTCTCCGCGGTCGAAG